>JAGDMC010000185.1 GCA_017860395.1 Bacteroidota bacterium
AGGATTAAAACCATGCTCCCTGTGATAATAGAATATGTAAAGGCAAATCCCTGCTGGAATATTTCTCTGCAGACCCATAAATATATGAACATACCATAATGGGTATGTTTTTTTTTCATAACTTTGGTCAATTAACAACTTAATCAGTTTCCACATCTATGAAAAAACTTCTTATTGGGGTAATCCTCATAGCTTTTTTCGTGTTCAATGCCAATGCTCAGGATAAACCTCAAGCCAAAATTGGTTATGAATTTTCGATTGTTAAAGAACTTCCTGTAACATCAGTAAAAAATCAAAACAGGACCAGCTGTTAAAGAACTTCCTGTAACATCAGTAAAAAATCAAAACAGGACCAGCACTTGCTGGAGCTTCTCAACCCTTTCATTTCTAGAATCGGAACTCCTGAGAACAGGTAAAGGGCCGGCAGATTTGTCAGAGATGTTCATTGTCTCTAAATCTTATTTTGACAAAGCAGATAAATTCGTACGCACAAACGGTAAAATAAATTTTGCCCCGGGCAGTTCTTTCGCTGATGCCATGTATGTTTGGGAAAATTATGGGATAGTTCCTGATTCGGTTATGCCGGGTCTTGAATATGGTGAGGAGTTGCATGTCCATAACGAACTCGATGCTGCGCTTGAGGGCTATATTAAAGCAATTGAACAGAATCCTAACGGAAAACTTTCAACAGCATGGCGCAAAGGGGTTCAGGGAATTTTAAGCGCCTACCTGGGATGTGTCCCCGAGAAGTTTTCTGTTAATGAAAAAGAATACACACCAAAAACTTATGCTCAGGAACTGGGCATTAATACCAAAGATTATATTTCAATTACATCATATACACACCACCCGTTTTACAGCGAATTCGCTCTTGAGATTCCGGACAACTGGAGGTGGGATAAGTCCTACAATATTCCAATTGACGAGTTGATGCAAATTTTCGACTATTCAATAGAAAAAGGATATACCGTTTTATGGGGCTCCGACATGAGTGAAAAAGGATTTACCCGGAAAGGCATTGCTGTTGTTCCTGAAAAAGAGATTGATGCAAAGACTTTGTCTCTAGAAGAGATTCTGCCCGAAAAGACAATTACTCAGGATATGCGCCAGGTTGCTTTTGACAATGGGCAAACCACAGACGACCATGGAATGCACATCTTTGGAATTGCCAGTGATCAAAAAGGAACCAAGTATTATATGGTTAAAAACTCATGGGGAACTTCTGGTGAATACAAAGGAATATGGTATGTTTCCGAGAATTTCGTCAAATACAAGACAATGAATATTGTTGTAAATAAAAATGCTGTTCCAAAAGAAATTTTAAAAAAACTTAACATTAAATAAGTCATGAAAAAGAGGTCGATATTTTTCTCCGTTACTATTGCGCTTTTTGCAATAACTTCTCAGGTTTTCGGACAGGGTTACGTCTTTACTGATGTTGTTGTTAATCCTGCTACATCTGTAAAAAATCAGGCAAGCAGCGGAACATGCTGGAGTTATGCTACAACAGCATTTATTGAAGCAGAGCTGTTAAGAACAGGCAAAGGGGACCACGATCTTTCAGAAATGTATGTTGCACGCGTAAACTATGCAAACAGGATGAACGACAACTATCTCAGAAGAGGTGAAGGCAATCTCGGAGAGGGAAGTGTTGCACATATGTTCACAAATATCTTCAGGGAAAATGGCATTATTCCTCAGGAAGCATACAACGGAATTAATTATGATTCAAAGCTTAACAATCACAAGGAGTTAAACAAGTATGTAAATGCAATTTCTACCGCATCCGTAGAATTGAAACAGAAAAGTCCGGAATATTATAAGATTGTAAATAATCTGCTGGACACATATCTTGGAAAAGTACCCGACAAATTTACATACCGGGGAAAGGAGTATACTCCTAAAAGTTTTGCGGAATCTCTCGGTTTAAACATGAGCGATTATGTAGAGATAACAAGCTTTTCACATATTCCGTTCTACAAAGAATCCGTAATTGAAATCCCCGACAACTGGGATTTTGGACGTTACTACAATGTTCCCCTTGATGAATTCATGGAAGTCATCAACTATGCCCTCAACAACGGATATACCGTATGCTGGGATGGTGATGTAAGCGAAAAAGGGTTTTCCCACAAGAATGGCGTAGCAATAAACCCTGAAATTACCGACTTAAATAATTATGCCGACACAGACAGGGCCAGATTTGAAAAAATGAGTACAGACGACAAATATGGCGAAATACTGAAGTTTGAAAACATATTCCCAGAAGTAAAAGTAACACAGGATATACGCCAAAAAGGGTATGAAACATTCGTAACAACCGATGACCACCTTATGCTTCTTACAGGAATTGCCAAGGACCAGAAAGGGAATGTATACTACAGAACCAAAAACTCATGGGGAACCGAGAGAAATAAATTCGGAGGATATCTTAATATGTCTGAAAGTTTCGTCCGGGCAAAAAGCATCTCAGTTATGGTTCACAAAAATTCAATTCCTAAGGCCATCAAGTCAAAACTGGGTATTCAATAATTTATCTAATAAGAGCCATGCACTTTAAAAAAGCTGTCCCAAATAGTATTACAACCCTTAATCTGCTTTGTGGCACTCTTGCCATTATACTTGCATTTAAGGGGCTGCAGCTCTGGTCGGTATACCTTATACTTGCCGCTGCTGTTTTTGATTTTTTTGACGGATTTGCAGCTCGTATATTAAAGGCATACTCTCCAATGGGAAAGGAGCTGGATTCACTTGCAGATCTGGTAAGCTTTGGACTGGCTCCTACTATTCTCGTCTACTACAGATTTCAGGATTATACAAGTCAGTTCAGCACGGGGAATATGGAATCAGCCTGGATCAGTGTACTTACTCTCATTCCGGTTTTAATAACTCTCGCGTCTGCCCTTAGACTGGCAAAATTCAATGTGGATACAAGGCAAAGTGAAAACTTCATTGGCGTTCCTACTCCTGCCAATGCACTTCTCATTGTTATGTTTCTTCACTACACTACCTTCAATCCCCAATTTGATTATTTATATGAGAATTTATGGTTCTTCCCTTTACTCTCTGTAATATTATCATATCTTTTAATCTGCAACATACCAATGTTTTCTGTAAAGTTCAAAAACATGGGATGGAAAGGGAATGAGATCAGATACCTGTTTTTAATTTTCACTATTCTTATCCTGCCCATAGTTATAATTACAAACGCAACATGGTCTTTATGGCTGTTGCTTGTATTCTCGCTGTATATTATTACAAATATTTTTTCATTCATATTCTCTACATTAAAAAGTAAGTAATGAGGCAATATTCAAATATTGATGTTAGCCAAAGAGAGGAATATGAGAGAAAAATAGACTTGTTGGCCAGTTTAAACAAGACACTCATTGGTGCTATTCCGGATCTGATGTTTGTATTGTCACGTAATGGTACAATAATAAATTACAAGGCAGAAGACCGGTCTTTACTATATGTCCAGCCAGATACTTTTTTTGGGAAAAACATTAAGGACTGCCTTCCGGCAGATGTTGCCCGGCTTGCAATTGAAAAGATAGAGGAAATTCTCTCCACAGGTCAGATATCCCCATTTACCTATTCTCTTACCATTGATAATAAGATCCATTTCTACGAATGCCGGATGTCATACGATGGCAAAGATGAATTTATTGCTCTCGTGAGAGATTTTACCGAACAGAAAAAAATTGAGAACGAACTTTTAAAAAAAGACAGATTACTTGAAGCGATTTCGAAAGTGAGCCAGCTCCTGCTTCATGAAAAACCGTTAAGTGAAATCATAAACGAGGCTTTTGGCATATTAGTGGAAGTAATAAACAGAGACAGAGTTTATATATTTCAGTTTTTTGACGACCCGGTTACGTCCGAAGTTCAGTTATTATCCCGGTATCAATACACCCGTGAGGGAATTGAAAGCATTACCTCAATAGTAAATAATGATGAACCGAAGCCTATCAAAGCTCCATACGGCTGGTACGACAGACTGCTA
>JAGDMC010000186.1 GCA_017860395.1 Bacteroidota bacterium
GAAAAATACGTAGACATAGTTTTTGCCAACGAAACCGAAGCAGAAGTTTTTGCAAAAAAACCTCCGCGCGAAGCGCTTGACGAAATTTCAAAAATATGTGAAATAGCCGTTGTGAAAATCGGAAAAGACGGCTCAATGGTAAAGAGCGGCGACGAATATCACTTTATTGAAGCATGGCCCGCCGACACTATTGACGCAACCGGTGCAGGAGATATCTATGCTGCAGGATTTTTATTTGCCCATGCCAATGGACTCTCTCTCAAACAGTGTGGCGATGTAGGATCAATTGTTGCCGCCAAAGTTGTTGAGGTTATCGGCCCAAAAATTGATATTCCGCGCTGGAAACTGGCCAAACAGGAAATCCGGGACTATTCAGGACTTCTTAAGTAGTTCAGGAAATATATAATGGAAAAACAACAACAGGCTGCCGGAAAACCGTGCAGCCTGTTATTATTATAATCTTTGCCAACTAAAACAATCCGTGCAGCTGGGCATCAACCCGGTCAATTACCTGACTCAGGTCGTCGATGCGGTCTTCGAACTTGTTTTCGTCTACATCAACAATGAGTATTTTCCCGTCTTTGTATTCCGAAATCCACTTTTCGTAGCGGTCATTCAGCCCGGAAAGGTAGTCGATGCGGATTCCGCTTTCGTATTCGCGTCCTCTTTTGTGAATCTGTGAAACCAGGTTTGGAATTGAGGAGCGAAGATATATGAGGAGTTCGGGAGGTTTTACAAGAGAGAGCATCAGGTTGAAAAGGGTGGTGTAGTTTTCGAAATCGCGGCTGCTCATTAGCCCCATGCTGTGAAGATTGGTGGCAAAGATGCGTGCATCTTCATAAATTGTACGGTCCTGAATTACGTCAATTCCGGTGCGCTCAATTTCCACAAGGCCTTTAAAGCGCTCTTTGAGAAAGTATATCTGCAGGTTAAAGGACCACCGCAGCATATCATTATAGAAATCCGAAAGGTACGGATTGGTGTCTGCCTCTTCGTATTTTGGTTCCCATCCGTAATGTTTTGATAATAATCTTGTGAGGGTGGTTTTCCCGCTCCCTATGTTTCCTGCAATGGCAATATGCATAATGGTAATTTTAAGTGTAGGTGGTATGCTTTCTCTTCTGCAAATTTAAGAAAATCTTTTCGTAATTTTGCGGTATGTTAGATTCTTTACAACACAAAGGAAGGCGTAAACAGCTCATTGACCAGTTAGCAAAAAAATATAATTTTGACCCGGCGATTCTTGACGCAATGAACAAGGTTCCAAGGCATATGTTTCTTGAATACGGGCTGGACCATCTTGCATATCTCGACAAACCTCTCCCCATCGGAGCGGGCCAGACAATATCACAACCCTTTACGGTTGCTATTCAGACTCAGCTTTTGGGACTTAAAAAATGGGAAAAAGTACTTGAGATTGGTACGGGATGTGCATACCAAACGGCAGTTCTTGCACAAATGGGATACAGGGTATACAGCATTGAGCGCCAGAAATCGCTCTATTTGCTGGCTCAGCAAAATCTCTCTAACTTAGATTATCATACTCCTGTTTTGTACCACGGAGATGGTTTTGCAGGGTTGCCAAAGTTTGCCCCTTTCAAGGGTATACTCATTACCTGCGGAGCTCCGGATGTGCCGGCAGCGTTGCTTGAGCAGCTTGCAATAGGAGGGAAGCTTGTTATTCCGGTTGGAATCGAGACTCAGACAATGCTTGTTGTGGAGAGAGTGGGGCAGGAAGAGTTCCGCACAACTGAACATGGAGAGTTTAAATTTGTTCCTATGCTGGGAGGAACAGAGAATTAACTGAATAAAATTTACAGAATGATACAGATAAAAACATTTTATTTTAACGACCTGCGCGAATGCAGCTATGTACTGTGGGACGAAACAAAGGAGTGCGTAATTATTGACCCGGGCTGTTATTCCGACAGCGAAAAGGAGAGGCTTAAAAAATTCATTGAAACGAACGAGCTCAAACCGGTTAAATTGATAAACACACACGGCCATTTTGACCATATTATGGGAAATGCATTTGTGTCAAACACATGGAAACTGGACACATACATTCATCCGCTGGACAAGCCGCATCTGGCAAGAGCTCAGCAATATACCGAAATGTTTGGCTACACGATAGAACAGCCCTCGACAGATACAACAGACATCGCAGACGGAGGTACAATCACATTCGGCTCCAGCACGCTCAAGGTTATTCATACCCCCGGCCATACAAGAGGCGGAGTGTGTCTCTATTCCGAACCTGATAAACTGGTTATTACAGGCGACTCACTTTTTGCAGGGAGCATAGGCCGCACAGATTTACCCGGCGGAGACTACGAAGAACTCATGGACAGCCTGCTCAGAAAGCTTGTTGTTATTGGTGACGATTATACAGTCTATCCGGGTCACGGGCCTTCTACAACTATCGGCCACGAACTTGCAACGAACCCATTTTTAAGATACGAATAAAAAGAATCATGAAAACCGGAATAAAGTATTTTCTGTTGCTTCCGTTGCTCACATTCTGCCTCAATGCAGGAAGTTCTTCGGATGCCAGTGCAAAAGCCGACGGCCAGTCGGTTCAGCAAATTGTTAAGGTGCCTGCGGTTCCAAATTCGCTCTCTTTTGCGGGGGAAGATGTGCCGCTTAAATATTTCGACGTGAGGGAAGCGATTCAACGGGAGCTCACAGTTATTTCATACTGGCACGCAAGCATTGCCCTCATTATCCAGCTCAACAGCCGTTATGGCGATGAGATAAGAAGTATTATCAAGAAGGAGGGACTGCCGGAAGATTTTTATTATTTATGTCTGGCAGAAAGCGGGCTCCAGCCTGTTGTTTCGCCTGTAAATGCAGGAGGATACTGGCAGTTTCTTGCCGGAACAGCCAAGGAGTACGGGCTTGTTGTTGACGAAGAGGTGGATGAGCGTTATAATATAGAAAAATCCACTGTTGCTGCGGCAAAGTATTTCAAGAAAGCCTATGCCGAATTCGGTACATGGACAATGGCGGCCGCATCTTTCAATATAGGCATGAGTAATGTGCGATACAGAATGAAAATCCAGTCACAAAAAAATTATTACGACACCCAGTTTCCCGAGGAGACAGCAAGATATGTCTACAGAGCGCTTGCTTTTAAGCTTTTGCTGGACAGCCCTCAGGTTTTTGGATTCTACATTGGCGGGGAAGACCTGTACAAACCTTTGGAATATAATGAAGTAACAGTAACGGGTGCTGTTGAAAACTGGAGCGAATTTGCTGCAAAGCACAATACAAATTTTAAGCTTCTTAAGATATACAATCAGTGGATTCGTTCGAACAAGATGGAAAACAGGCTTGGAAAAACCTATGTTGTGAGAGTGCCTAAAGAGGGTTTCCGCGAAAACTAAGAGTGAGGGTTAATAATGCAGAGTATAGAGGTAAAGGGTGCAAGGGTCCACAACCTGAAAAATATAGATGTCTCCATTCCGCGACACAAGCTGGTAGTCATTACCGGGCTCAGCGGAAGCGGAAAGTCTTCTCTTGCCTTTGACACAATATTTGCCGAGGGTCAGCGGAGGTACATGGAAACACTGTCTGCCTATGCACGACAGTTTATCGGTACGCTTGAAAGGCCGGATGTAGATTCCATTGACGGGCTCAGCCCAATAATAGCCATTGAACAAAAAACCACCGGGCGCAACCCGCGTTCCACCGTTGGGACAATTAGCCCAATAATAGCCATTGAACAAAAAACCACCGGGCGCAACCCGCGTTCCACCGTTGGGACAATTACCGAGATATATGACTTCCTGAGGCTGCTTTATGCCAGGGCTGCAAACGCATACTCTCCCGCCACAGGCGAAGAGATGATAAAATATACCGACGACCAGATTGTAAATCTCATTATTGAGCAGTACAACGGGAAAAAGTCCTATTTGCTTGCACCGCTTGTGAAAGGAAGAAAGGGCCACTACAAGGACTTGTTTGACCAGTACATAAAAAGGGGTTTTATGCAGATGAGGGTAGACGGGGAGATATACGACCTTGCCACTCTTAAGCCTCTGGACAGATACAAGTCGCACTTTATTGAACTGGTAGTGGACAAACTGTTGCCAAGCCCGGGAGGCGAAAAAAGAATAAAGGAATCTGTACTGTCTGCCCTGCATCACGGAAAAGGTTCGCTGGCGGTACTGGACATGGGAACAAAGGAGCTGAGGCACTTTAGCAAACATCTTATGTGCCCGGTTAGCGGGATTTCTTATCCCGAACCTGCCCCGCACACATTCTCCTTCAATTCGCCCCAGGGGGCCTGCCCTCATTGCAAAGGGCTGGGAATGATTGCTAAGGCCGATCCGTCTAAAATTATTCCGGACGACACCAAGTCAATTGCATCCGGAGGTATAACCCCCATAGGCTCTTTGAAGCACAATATTCTTTTTGGACAGCTGGATGCGATTGCGAAAAAATATGGTTTCTCCTTGCACGACCCAATAAGAGATATCCCGGAGGATGCTCTCAATATAATAATTTACGGTTCCGACGAACTCTTTCGTGTGGGCCCTTCGCCCGCTGTTTCTCAGATGATGAGCTTTAACGGGGTCATTGCAAAGGTAGAACAAAGCGACTCCGACAGCGACGATTTGGTAGTGAAGAAGGAGCGTTTTACAGAGGAGACTCAATGCCCGGTTTGTCACGGAACAAGATTAAAGGAAGAGGCACTGAGCTTTAAGATAGACTCAAAAAGTATCAGTGAGATTGCCGCAATGGACATAGAGGTCCTGTACGGCTGGGTTGATACTCTCGAAGAAAAACTTAACCCGCGCCAGAAGGCAATCGCAAGGGATATAATCAAGGAGCTGAGGGAGAGGATAGGATTTCTTATAGATGTGGGTCTCAATTACCTTTCGCTGGACCGTTCTACAAGGAGCCTGAGCGGGGGAGAGAGTCAGCGGATACGCCTTGCTACCCAGATAGGGTCCAAGCTGGTAAATGTCCTCTATATTCTGGACGAGCCAAGCATAGGTCTGCACCAGAGAGACAACAAAAAGCTTATTGACTCCCTTAAAAAACTTCGCGATGAGGGGAACTCGATACTTGTTGTGGAACACGACGAGGAGATGATTATGAGTTCGGACTGGCTCATAGACCTTGGCCCGGGCGCAGGAGAGAAAGGGGGAAAGCTTTTGTTTGAGGGAACTCCCGAAGATGTTGAAAAGATGGATGTGGAGGAGGCTCTCAAATACAACAGCCTTAGCATTGACTATCTTAAAAGGATAAAAAAAATAGAAATACCGCCTGTGCGCCGGAAAGGAAACGGCAAGTTTATCGAACTGTTCGGAGCAACCGGCAACAATCTCAAAAATGTTGACATAAAAATTCCTCTGGGTTGTTTTATAGGGGTGAGCGGAGTTAGCGGCAGCGGGAAATCCTCTCTCATTAACGAAACGCTTATGCCCGTGCTAAGCAACTTTTTCTATAACTCGCTCTATACACCGCTTCCATACAGGGAGATGAAGGGAAAATTCAACATAGACAAACTTGTAGAGATAGACCAGAGCCCAATTGGACGGACCCCGCGAAGCAACCCCGCGACATATACCAATGTGTTTGCCGATATACGAAAGCTCTTTGTAGAAACTCAGGATTCGAAGATAAGAGGTTTTAAACCGGGGCGTTTCTCGTTCAATGTTAAGGGCGGGCGATGCGAAGAGTGCAGGGGAGCCGGTGTACAGACCATTGAAATGAACTTTCTGCCGGCAGTTTATGTGCATTGCAAAGCCTGTAACGGGAAAAGGTACAATCCAGAAACTCTGGCAGTGAAGTACAGGGGCAAATCTATCAATGATGTGCTGGATATGACAATATCACAGGCAGTTATATTCTTCGAACACATGCCGTCCATTGTAAACAAGCTCAAGGCGATGGAGGAGGTTGGTCTGGGTTATGTAACCCTTGGACAGTCTTCAACCACTCTTTCCGGCGGGGAGAGCCAGCGGGTGAAGCTTGCCACCGAACTGGCCCGCAGAGGAACAGGTAATTCACTCTATATCCTTGACGAACCCACAACAGGACTTCACTTCGAAGATATCCGGGTTTTGCTTGGCGTGCTTCAGTTGCTGGTGGATCAGGGGAACACAGTTTTGATTATAGAGCATAATCTTGATGTGCTCCGTTCTGTAGATTATATATTCGATTTAGGTCCTGAGGGTGGTGCAAAGGGGGGTATGATTGTTGCGCAGGGTACACCCGAGGAGCTGAAATTAAATAGCATGTCGGTAACCGGCAGCTATCTGTAATTATTTAAAATGGGAAACTATGGCAAATATCAGGGTACATTGTGAAAATCTGAACACGACAATAGAGTGTGAACCGGGAACAAAACTGAGTGCATTTCTGAAAAAATCCGGCTACGATTCAAGATTCCCAGTGCTTGCGGCAATTGTTGATAATCAGCTTAAAGAGCTTGGTTTTGAAATATATATACCACATACAATTAAATTTATCGACTATTCGCATCCGGACGGTCAGAGAACTTATATACGTTCTTTGAATTTTGTTGTGCAAAAGGCTGTTGCCGATCTTTATCCTCAGTATTCCCTGGTAATTGATTACAATCTCCAGAACGGTATGTATGCCGAAATCCGCGAAATTGAACCGGGCGAAGACGGAGCGCCAAGAGAGGTCTCTCTCAGCGAAATGGAAATAGAAGCAATAAAAGCAAGGATGCAGCAGATAATAGCTGCGGATTTGCCATTTACGCGTCATAAAATACATACGGACGAAGCTGTGAAATTGTTCCGGAAGTTCAGAAGGCCGGAAAAAGCACTACTTCACGAGCTAAGAGGAAAATTTTTTACCACCGTATATTTTCTTGACGGATATCCCGACCATTTCTACGGGCCGCTTGTTGAATCTACTGCTCTTCTTACATCCTGGGACATTGAGTCCTTCAGCAGGGGATTTCTTATAAAGACCCCACCCATAACCAGGCCGTATGAACTTGTAAAATCGCCATACCAGTATAAGCTTTTTGATGTGTTCAAGGAGTATTCGAACTGGTGCAGCATTCTCAAGGTAAAAAGCGTAGGGACTCTCAATAACGCCATCAACTCCGGCAAGGCAAGAGAGCTTGTCCAGATTGCAGAGGGCCTTCATGAAAGAAAATATGCTGCCATTGCCGATGAAATCTATAAAAGGCGCGACCAGGTGAAACTTGTTCTCATTGCAGGGCCTTCCAGCAGCGGAAAAACAACCACCTCAAAAAGGGTATCGCTGCAAACCAAGGTGCTGGGGCTTAACCCTGTTGTTATAGAAATGGACAACTATTTCATGAACAGGGAAAATACTCCGCGCGACAGTGACGGTAATTACGATTTTGAAGCACTTGGGGCGCTGGATACAGAGTTTCTCAACATGCAAATGAATGAG
>JAGDMC010000187.1 GCA_017860395.1 Bacteroidota bacterium
CATAATTTTTTGTGGTTATAAATTGATTACTAAATTTGCACTCTTGGTATTATAGCAAAGTTAAGCCTATTTTTTCACAAAAAATGTTAATAAGATGTTTGCAATTCGAAAAAATAGCCTTATCTTTGCAACCCGTTTTATATAACGCAATTATACAAAGTAAAGATTAACAGCTAATTATGCCAACAATTCAACAATTAGTACGCAATGGGCGTACAGTGTTAGTGGAGCAAAGCAAATCGCGCGCACTTGATTCGTGTCCTCAAAGACGCGGTGTTTGCGTTCGTGTTTACACGACAACGCCTAAAAAGCCTAACTCCGCAATGCGTAAGGTGGCCCGTGTTCGTCTGACTAACCAGAAGGAAGTAAATGCGTACATACCGGGAGAAGGTCACAACCTCCAGGAGCACTCAATTGTGCTTGTTCGTGGTGGTCGTGTAAAAGACCTTCCGGGTGTTCGTTACCACATTCTTCGCGGTGCGCTTGACACAGCAGGTGTTGAGGGTCGTAAGCAAAGCCGCTCACTCTATGGCACTAAGAGACCTAAGAAAGGTGCTGCCGCAGCTCCGGCCAAAAAGAAGTAAAAATTAATTTATAACAAGAACAAATGAGAAAAACGAAGCCTAAAAAGAGGATTCTGCTTCCTGATCCCAAGTTCCACGATGTGTTGGTAACACAATTCGTGAATAACCTGATGTATGAGGGAAAGAAGAGTATTGCCTTAAGTATTTTTTATGATTCAATGGATATCATAGGCGAGAAGATGAAAGATTCTGACAAGGCTCCTTTGGAAATTTGGAAAAAAGCACTAGAAAATATTACTCCACAAGTTGAGGTTAAGAGCCGCAGAGTGGGTGGTGCAAACTTCCAGGTTCCTACAGAGGTGCGTCCGGAAAGGAAAATTTCGCTTTCGATCAAAAACATGATTCTGTACGCACGTAAGCGCTCTGCACACTCAATGGCAGAAAAGCTGGCTGCCGAAACTATGGCTGCCTACAATAACGAAGGTGGGGCATACAAGAGAAAAGAAGATATGCACAAGATGGCCGAAGCCAACAAGGCTTTTGCTCACTTCCGTTTTTAGTACCCAAGAAAGATAAATGGCAAGAGATTTAAAATATACAAGGAATATCGGCATCATGGCTCATATTGATGCCGGTAAGACTACTACTTCGGAACGTATTCTTTTTTATACAGGTAAAAACTATAAGATTGGAGAAGTTCACGAAGGCGCCGCTACTATGGACTGGATGGTTCAGGAGCAAGAGAGGGGAATAACCATCACTTCTGCGGCAACGACAGCATTTTGGAATTATGACGGAAACCAGTATCAGATAAACCTTATCGATACTCCCGGTCACGTGGATTTTACTGTTGAAGTGGAGAGGTCTCTCCGCGTTCTGGACGGTACGGTTGCTACATTTTGTGCAGTTGGCCGTGTTCAGCCTCAGTCAGAAACCGTTTGGCGCCAGGCCGACAAATACAAAGTTCCAAAACTTGCATATGTAAATAAAATGGACCGCGTTGGTGCCGATTTTATTGCTGTTGTTGAGGAGATGAACGATAAGCTTGGAGCACACGCTCTGCCTATCTGCCTTCCAATTGGAGCGGAGGAAAAATTTGAGGGAATTGTTGACCTCATTTCAAAAAAAGCATATTACTACGAAACAGACAGCAAGGAACTGGTTAACTATGTAGTTAAAGAAGTTCCTGCCAATATGGTTGCGGAGGTAGAAGAGTGGAGAGCGAAACTGATTGAGTCAATAGCTGAATATAACGATGGTATACTTGAAAAGTTCTTTGAAAATCCGGACTCTATTACTGAGGACGAGATTATCGAAGCACTGCGTAAAGCAACCATAGATATGGCTGTTGTTCCAACAACTTGCGGTTCTTCATTTAAAAACAAGGGAGTACAATTCCTGCTTGATGCAGTTATGCGTTACCTTCCTTCTCCAATGGATGTTGAATCTGTTATCGGAATAAACCCTGAAACAAATAAAGAAGAGGCTCGTCACCCATCCGTAAAAGATCCTTTCTGCGGACTGGTATTCAAAATTGCAACCGACCCGTTTGTCGGAAGGCTTGCATTTATTCGTGCTTATTCAGGTAAACTTGATTCAGGCTCATACGTGCTCAACACACGTTCAGACAAAAAAGAGCGTATTGCAAGGCTTTACCAGATGCACTCGAATAAACAGAATGCAATTGACAGCGTAGAAGCAGGTGATATTTGTGCAGCAGTAGGTTTCAAAGATCTTCGTACAGGAGATACCGTTTGCGTGGAAAACCATCCGCTTGTCCTGGAATCAATGACATTCCCGGATCCTGTTATCGGCCTCGCAATTGAACCAAAGACACAAAAAGACCTTGACAAACTTGGCATGGCTCTGAATAAACTTTCTGAGGAGGACCCTACTTTTACAGTTCGTACCGATCAGGAAACAGGCCAGACAGTTATCTCAGGAATGGGTGAACTCCACCTTGAGATTATTGTAGACAGGCTCCGTCGCGAATTCAATGTTGAAATTAACCAGGGTGCACCTCAGGTTAACTACAAAGAGGCAATCCGTTCCACTGTCAACCACCGTGAAGTCTTCAAAAAACAGACCGGCGGCCGTGGTAAATTTGCCGACATTGTGTTTGAAATAGGACCTGCAGACGAAGGAGTATCTGGACTTCAGTTTATAGACTCCGTTAAAGGAGGAAACATTCCTAAAGAGTACATACCGTCTATTGAAAAGGGCTTCAAAGCCGCAATGGCAAACGGTGTTCTCGCCGGATACGAAGTACCTGCAATGAAGGTAACACTTAAAGACGGATCGTTCCACCCTGTTGACTCCGATGCCCTATCTTTCGAGATTTGCGCAAGACAGGCATTCCGTAAGTCATGTCCTAAAGCAAATCCTTACATTCAGGAGCCTATCATGTCTCTTGAAGTTGTTACTCCGGAAGATTATATGGGAGATGTTATCGGTGACCTTAACAAGCGCCGCGGACAAATCACAAATATGGATTCCAAAGGCAATGCAAGGATAGTTAAGGCCAAAGTTCCGCTTTCTGAGCAGTTTGGCTATGTAACAGTGCTTCGTACTCTCTCTTCGGGAAGGGCAACAAGTACTATGGAGTTTTCTCATTACGCCGAACTTCCTGCAACTCTGTCAAAAGAGGTTATCGAGAAGGCCGGAGGAAAGAAGTTTAACGACGATTCAGACGAATAATAAGATTAATAATTGGTTAATATAAATTAAAATGAGCCAAAAAATAAGAATAAAGCTAAAATCTTACGATCACATGCTGGTAGACAAATCTGCCGACAAGATTGTAAAAACTGTTAAAGCTACAGGTGCAATTGTTAGCGGTCCTATTCCACTCCCTACAGACAAGAAAATCTTTACTGTAAACCGTTCGACATTTGTTAATAAGAAAGCGCGTGAGCAGTTTGAGCTTAACTCTTTCCGTCGCCTCCTCGATATCTACAGCTCTACTCCTAAAACAGTAGATGCTCTTATGAAACTCGAGCTTCCAAGCGGTGTTGAAGTTGAAATAAAAGTTTGATGAAAAATATTCGGTAGATTTTTAAATTTTTGCCGAGGTTTTCCGGGCCTATAGCTCAGTTGGTTAGTAGCACCTGACTCATAATCAGGGGGTCGCTGGTTCAAGCCCAGCTGGGCCCACAAAGGGAGTGAACAATGTTCACTCCCTTTCCCGTTTTAGGACGGGAAGGTACCGGGCAATAGCGTTTCCAATATCTTCCGGGTCGGTTTTCTTCGCAAGAAACTTGTAAAGTTGAGCTGTGACCATGATAAGATTTATCAGAATCAGAATGTTTGCTCCCAGGACTGCTGCACGGTTAGGTGTGATTCCCCACTCAGAGATTCTGAAGAGAATTGCAGAAAGAGCGATGCTGTTTACTACAATAGTGATAACTGAGAGCAGAAGGAGAATCCATATCTCCGCACGACTCTTGGTTCCCTTTAATGTCCCGGCAACAGAAAAGAAAATAATTGCCATCACACCTACAAGAAGTGCGTTGAAAATAATCAGAAACTCCCTGTCGTTGTATGGATCTTTCCCGGACATAATCATTGCTCCAAGAAAAACCAGAAGCATAACCAGCACAAGCGGGCTGAATATCTTTGCTATTACGGGGGATACTTTTCCAACCAGCTGAGGATTGGTTTGTGTAAGATAAGTTGCAATAATTGGTGCTGCAGCTAATCCGAATATTCCAAAATATGAAAAATAGAACTCCTCTATTTTAAACCCAATGAGTTCGAAGAGGCCGATTGTCACAGCACTCATAATTCCGCCTGCAATAAGAATGAGAGTTGTCATCACAACCAGATCTCCGTTATATTTCAGATATTCAAGTCGTCTTTTGTTACTCTCTCTGATTCCTCCAACAAAGGCAAATCCTGTAATTGCCCACAAAAAAAGGATTAAGTGGATGCACGACAGAATCAATGTGTCGGTTTCGGGAAGTGGAAGAGAGTTGATAAAAACAAGTCCGGCTATCATTGCTCCTGCAATAAGAGCTATTTTGCCTTTTGGGAGATTGTTCTTCCACGAGAAATAAGCTGCCAGTACAGGGAAGAGCACAAACCCAATATTACGGGGATAAAAGAACTCTTCGTCAAGTGCAAAAATTGCAGGAATTTTTGCAATCAATCCGGCAAGCAATGAGGCTGCAATTATAATAAACAACTCTTTGCCATTACCCCAGTTTATTGCATCACTTTCATAGTTTAGTCTTTCGTTCCATGTGTCTGCAACAGGGTTTCCAATAATTTCCGGATA
>JAGDMC010000035.1 GCA_017860395.1 Bacteroidota bacterium
TATCAGTTGTATAATATCTATTCAAATAATCTAAGGATGATTGAATTTGAGGAAGAGAGCAGGGAATCTGCGTTTCTCAATCTTGAGGCTGCAATGGAAAAATACAGGCTGGGATCATTATCCGGAATTGAGTTCAGAGATATCCAGCTGTCATACATGAATGCTTCGGACAGGAGGCTCAGAGCCATTTATCAGGCAAAAGTATCGGAAATATCATTGCATTTAATGGCAGGCGAGCTTTTCCGTTCCAGATAACGACCGGATACCGGATTGAACTTTTTATGTTTTCATATGTTGTTGTGTGATAAATCATTAATAACAACATATTCTTTATATGAGATTCGGACATATCGTATCAGCCTCTTTGCTTTTAAGTGTTTTATTATCATCATTCCCGCTGTTAGCTGCGTCTGAAAACATTACGGCCGGCATAAGTGAGAAATTATATAATGTAAGCGGAATAGTAATTGACAAGGTGTCAAGGGAACCGGTTCCTTTTGCAACAGTTTCTGTATGGAAGGGTTCTAAATATGCTATTACTGATACCTCCGGTATGTTTATTATTGAGGGGGTTCCGGCCGGCGCATGCAGGCTGCAGATAGATTTGCTGGGATACAACCAGTATATTTCCGAAGAATTTATGGTCTCTCCTATGAGTTATTTTGTCAGGGCAGAAATTGAGGAACAAAGTACTCTTCTGAGCCAGGTTATTGTAAAACCAAAGGCCGAACCATACAGAAGGCTGCCGGAAAGTCCACTTTCACAACGCACGATTGGTGTTCAGGAGATTGAGCGGAATCCGGGATCAAACAGAGACATTTCAAGAGTCGTAAGTTCATTGCCCGGAGTAGGTACAGTTGCAGGAGGAGGATATAGAAACGACTTGCTGGTAAGAGGAGGAGGGCCTTCCGAGAACCGATTTTTTTTGGACGGCATAGAAATACCGGGAATAAACCATTTCAGCACTCAGGGTTCATCCGGAGGACCTGTTGGCATTATTGATGCAGATTTTATCCGTGAGGTGGATTTTTACGCCGGATCGTTCCCTGTGGCAAGAGGCGGAGCTGTGAGTTCGGTTCTTGATTTCAAACTAAAAGAAGGGGATCCTGCCAAAAACAGATATAAATTCACAATTGGAGCTTCGGAAGCTGGAATAACATCCAGCGGGCATCTCTCTAAAAAGACAAACTATCTGGTATCTGCAAGAACTTCATATCTTCAGCTGCTTTTTAAGGCAATTGGCCTTCCTTTCCTTCCATCATTTACAGACGCACAGTTTAAGATTAAGACACGGTTTAACAATAGGCATGAGCTCATATTTATCGGAATTGCAGGGTTCGACAATATGACCCTGAATGAAGATACCGGCGGCAAAGAGTCCAATGAATACATTCTTGCATATTTCCCTGTTATTCAGCAAGAGGTATTCACACTTGGAACAATTTTCAGACACTACTATGGCAATAACACGATGAACCTTTACCTGAGCCATAGCTACCTTAACAACCGCAATACAAAATACAGCAATAACGATTATTCTTCCGAGCAGAATCTTTCACTTAAATACCGTTCAGTAGAACAAGAGACAAAATTCCGTTTAGAAAACGTTTCAAAAATTTCCGATTTCCGTCTCACTCTTGGAACTGGAACAGAACTCCCGACTTATTCAAACAATACATATCAGAAGATTTTTCTTGAAAATCCGGTTACTGTAAATTATTCAACCAATCTCTCTTTTTTAAAGTATTCTGCTTTTGCAAACATCAATTATACATCGCCTGATAAAAGATTTACTGCAAATGCCGGAGCAAGGGCAGACGGAAACAGCTACTCTTCTCAAATGGCAAATCCTCTTAATCAGTTTTCTCCTAGGGCATCCGTTTCGTACGAGATTGCAAAAGATTTTTACCTGAATGCCAGTGCAGGAAGGTATTATCAGCTTCCGCCATTCACCGCAATGGGCTTTAAAAACAGTAACGGGGAATATGTAAACAAGGGATTGAAATATATCGGTTCGGATCAGGTTGTGATAGGAGCAGATTATCGAAACGATTCAGGATTTCAGGCGACTTTTGAACTGTTTCACAAATGGAATTTCAATGGAATGTATTCTGTTGCCGATTCAATTCCTGTTGAAGGGAAAGGCATAAACTACGGAGTTGTGGGCAATGAAGAGATAACATCAACCATAAAAGGCCGCTCATATGGTGCTGAGCTTTCGGTAAGATGGTTTGTTACAGATAAATTTAACCTGTTAGCTTCACTTACAATGTTCAGAAGCCAGTTTCTTTCAAAAGAAGGAGAACTTATTCCCAGGTCGTGGGACAACCGCAGGCTTATGAATATATCTGCCGGTTATAAACTGCCTGCAAATTTCAGGATAGGTGCAAAATTCAGGTACTCAGGAGGCAACCCGTATACTCCGCTCGATGAAGACAAGTCTTCACTGGTATCGGCATGGGATGCAAGCGGGAGAGGTTATTTAAACTATGATTATTACAACACTCAATACCTTGGCGTTTTTAGCCAGCTCGACCTTAGACTTGACAAAGATTTCTACTTTAACAAGTTTGCCCTGAAAGTTTATGTTGATATTCAGAATGCCCTTAACACCAAATTCAGAAATGCAGATGTGCTGGTTAGTACAGGCACAATTGTAAACCCGGATGCTCCCTATTCTCAGCAGAGGTATCAAATGAAGAAAATAGAGCTAACAGAGGGAACGCTTGTCCCAACACTGGGGATTACTGTTGAGTTTTAAGCTCAAACAGGTCTCTTTTTGGCCATTGGCTTACTTTTGAGGCACTTTTCCTGAACATGGCATCGATTTGCCTTGGAAATGTAGATCCCTTCCATGAACTTGTATTTGTAATAAATACCCATGAAATACCGTCTCTCTGATATTTAAGAAGAGCGCTCGATCCGGATAGGGTGCCCGTTCTTGACCAGTCTCCGTTTTTATTAACTTTTGCCCATCCGATAGGCAGTATCTGCGAGGTACTGGTTGTCATAATATCAATACTCTTTTCATTGATGATATCCGGAATGCCCGGCCTGCCGTCAATAGATGCAACAAAAAGCAAAAGTTCCGATGGCGAGGCAACCCATGCTCCGGCACCCATAAGCCCCTCAATATTATTACCGCCGTAGCATCTTGGCAGCATTGCGCCACTTCCGTCGAACGCCTCAACAGGCACCTCATTTTCAGGTTCATAGTACCTTACTTCGTTTGGAAACTTCTGGCTGTAAAGGTTATGGGCAAGGTGCATATCATAAATTCCTGCCGGGTTCAATATTCTCTCTTTTATATAATCTTCATAAGGCTTTCCGCTCACCTGTTCAATAACCCTAGAGAGAATTACGTATCCGAGGTTGGAATATCTTGTGCCGTTACCGGGTGCGAAGCCAAGTCTGCGGGAAATTGCATATTCTATAACGTCATCCGGAGAAGGAACCGAATCAAGACTCATTCTTTTGCTTATTGTTGTAGTAATGAACATTGGGTCTCCGGCCCCTAACGTGAACCCGCCCCTGTGTCTCAGCAAATCTTCTATGGTAATTGATTTTATCCTTTTGTCACTGATGTTTTGAAATCGAGGCAAATCAAGTATTCCGCCCTCACCGAAAACTTTGCTTTTTAAAGAAATGCTGTCGTCTTCAATCAATTTCATTATTCCAACAGCTGTTATCAGTTTGGAAACAGACGCGATTCTGAAAATATGCATGGGTTCAACCTTTACGTTCATCTCTTCATCTGCCCATCCGTACCCTTTAGTGTATATCAGCTTTTCATCCTTCATTATTGCCAGCGAAGCTCCCTTTATGCGCCATTCGCGCATAAAACGTTCTATTTGCCCGTCCAGTTTCTTTGTCTCGGGGAAGTCGCTTAATTCATTGCTCAAAAGAAGATTTAATGCCATCGGGAGATCCTCGTCCTTTGCTATCGGATTTGCTGCCGCCCCCTTAAGGACATCGCGGAATCCGAATGCCAGACTTACGGAAATTATTAAAAAAAGAGATAGGACTAAAATTTTTCCACGGGATAGCTTTTTGCTTCTTTTCATAGTCCAAAAATAGAAAAAGATAAAATGGCAGCAAAATTTTATATGCTGCGCGTTTTGTGATTGAAACGAATTATAAACAATACAGATGCGGTGAACAAACCAAAGGCAAATCCTGACATAAGCCCGGCCTCTCCCAAATTGAAAACAAATCCAAAAACATATGCGACAGGTAAAGAGACAAATAAATATGAAAAAACAGCAATCAGCATGGGCCTTTTTACATCTGTGAGCCCGCGCAGAGCTCCGAGCGCAGTAACCTGTAATCCGTCAAATAATTCGAATAAAGCCACTACAATAAATATTTTTCCGGCAATTTTTATTACATCCATGTCGGATGTAAACACCGATGAAATTTCCTCTCCGAAAAACATAAAAATTAATGCAAAAAATCCCATAAATACAAGAGAAATATGCATCCCTGCAAAACCATTTCTTCTCGCTGTTTTTGTGTCTCTCATGCCAATTGCATGGCTCACAAGGATTGTTGACGCACCTGCAATTCCATTCGAAATCATAAATGTAAAATTTATCATGGTAAGAGCAATCTGATTTGCTGCAAGTGCATTTGTGCCTATCCATCCCATCATAACCGTTATAAAACTTAAGGAAAAGAACTCAACGGCCATTTGTCCGGAAATTGGAACGCCAATTTTTATTAGTTCAAACTGTTTCTTTAAAGAAAAAAGTTTTTTGTCGAACATATTTAAAAATCGTCTGTATCGTATATTTTTAAGCAATATTGCAGCAAATATAACCGGCATTATCAGCCTGGAAATGAGAGTTGCAATTCCGGCACCGGTTGCTCCCATTTGTGGTGCCCCCAGCTTTCCATATATGAGAATATAATTCAGGATAATATTTACCAGATTCGCAATGATGGTTATATACATTGCAATTTTTGTATTTCCGATTCCCTCCATAAACTGTTTAGACGTGAGAAAAATCATCATGGGAATTACTGATATACTAACCAGAATATAATAGTTATAAGAGAGCGCAACAACCTCGGGAGGCTGTCCCATTAAACCAAGGAGAGGTATAATGGCAATGAGAATCATGACAAGAAATACTGAAGAAATAAGATTGACAATTATTGAGTTCTGAAAATATCCGGCGACAATCCTGTATTCACCTCTTGCCCAAAACTGTCCTGCAACAGGAGTGAGACTTATAGAAAGGCCTATTCCAAAAACCATTATATTCATAATTATTGCTCCGGCAAAAGAAACCGCAGCAAGAGGTGCAGCACCAAGCCGGCCCACCATTATACTGTCCACCATTTGAACAACAGATTGCCCTGCCAGAGATAATATAATTGGCAGGGCAATATTCAGATTATTTTTGTAGGGATTGATGTGCAATTTTATATTCTAAGTTAGGAGATGTTGAAATCTTGCTGATTTGATTACTATTAGTAACAGATATGGCAAAAAATGTTATAAATTTTTTAAAATAAATTGAAAATTATTACTTTTTTTAAAATCTATTTATATATTTGTATAACAAAAGTGGTTGAAAAAGTCACATTTGAGGCAGGCATATAGATTGGGGGTTAGTTTCTATGCCTGCCTTCTTTTTTATTTTATTCAAGCTCGAACCGCACCAATACTGTGTGCTCAAACCGGATCTTTTCAAATTCAAGTACAGGAGAAATAAAACTATCGGCACTTTCGCCCATGGACATTTTTGTCACCGGCTGTACGCCCCTTACCTGCATCGAATAGTTGTCGTAGTTTTGAATGAAAATTGCTTTTCCCACCTTCCTGCCTAATGCATTAGCCAGCAATACTGCTTTGTCTTTTGCATTAACAGCTGCCTTTTCCATTACCCCGTCGCGAATTTTATCAACATTGCTCAGAGCGGTTTTTGCAATATTTACATCTGAGATTCCTGCCTCTTCCAGTGCAGCAAAAACCTTTGCAGTCATATCTGCCGAACCTACTTTTAAAATATAGGATTTAGAAATAAGTATCTTGTCTTTTTTGAGAATATATTTTTCGTAAAAACTATTCATGTCCAGGACTGTCATGTTCTTTTCCAAATCAATATTAAGTGAGGTGAGCTTTTTAAACATGTCTCTTTCCTGTTTTTCGAGAGATATCTTTCCTTTGTTTTCTTTCTCGTTAATTGTTATGTTAAGATAAATTTCATCGGGAGCCACCTCAGTTTGAGCCCGTCCTGTAATCTCAATATAGTTGCAGTCAATAAAATTCTTTTCCTGGGCCATTCCGGTCAGAAAAATGAACAGTGCCGTAATGAGTAAAGTAATTCTTTTCATAATAAATTGTAAAAATTTTTATCTTTGGTATTGACAAATATACAATTATAATGCCTGAAGTCATAATTCTGTATATGCCTATGTTTGTCTGCTTTTTTTGGGCAGTCGCTTTGCTGGTGGACGCAGGTAAGAGAGACAAAGCAAAGACTGCACTTGGAATTTTTATGGCCGTTTCTACCATTCTCTATTTTTCCCATGTAGTTTTTTTTTCTTCAAGTGAGCGATTTTATACAATAATCGACCCGTTATACACTTTTTCGTCTTTGTCGGTTTTTCCTCTGTTTTATATTTACATCCGGCTTCTTTCAAAAGATATAGACTTTAATCCGTTTGTATTGTGGACCCTGATTCCCGCATTTTTTTTCGGAGCATGCCTTGCAATAATTTATTCTTTGCTGGATGGGCAGGAGTTGAGAGAGCTGGTTCATAGGGTTATCTATAAAGAGAAAGTAGACTTTAACTTCTCTTCCCTGGGAAAAGCTGGTGAAATTATCTACAAGGCCGGAAGAATTACCTTTCTTGTCCAGGTCGTCCCATTTGTCTACTACAGCAGGAAACATATTTCCGAATACAACAGGAACATTGAGGAGTTTTACTCTTCTACCGAGGGCAAAAATTTAACATGGGTCAGGTTGATGACTATTATAATGATACTGACCGGAACTTTTGCCATTATATCCGGAATAATCGGGAGAGCTTATTTCGCAGGATCAGGAGCACTTTTGGCCATACCGTCTTTTGTTTTCAGTATAATGCTGTTTTCAATAGGTTTTCTTGGGTTTAAACAGACACATTCCATTCGCGACTTCAGGAAAGATATGATGTTTAAGGTTATTCCCAAAGAGAGCTGCCTTTCTGTACAGGAGAAAACCAGAGATAAAATAAAGAGAGACCTGATAAAACTCTTGACCGAGCGGGAATTCTACCGTAAAACCGATTTAAGAATCACAGATGTGTCATCTGAACTCAATACGAACAGATCTTATATTTCAAATATTGTGAATCTGGACTTCGGCACAACATTTTCCGATCTAATAAATAGTTACAGAGTTATATACGCAAAAAAGCTGCTTCAGGAAAATAATCTCTATGTACTTGATTTTATTGCAGAAGAGTCTGGATTTGCATCAGTTAACTCTTTACTTCGTGCATTTAAAAAAGCAACCGGACAGACTCCCGGTCAGTATAGAAAAACTATGCGTGAGAATCAGTAAGTTTCGGTTTTTTTCTGATTTTTCTCCTGAATTTCTTATTAATTATCATATGGAAAAAAAAGTATGATATCAAAACCAAAACGATAGCCCAGCCTTATAATATATAATAAGAAATGCAAATTTTTATGCTAAATATTTACATATAATGCATATAACTTTCATTCAAATTACTTTGATATGAAAATTATTTTCTTAAATTTGTCTCACCTTATGTCAAAATAAGGTCACCTAAATTTCAAACTAAACTAAAAACTGTTTTATGAATGTAAAAGAGCATTTAAAAGGGGTGAGCAAGCTATTTGCTTTAACTCTGCTGCTCCTCACTGTAGGAGTGTATTCATGGGCACAGGTACGCGTTACCGGTAAGGTAATAGATGTAAATGGACAGCCCTTAGGTTTTGTTACCGTTGTTCTTAAAGGAACAACTACAGCAACTAACACTGCTGAAAACGGTACCTTTACCTTAAATAACGTTCCGAGCAACGGCGCTCTTATCGTTAGTTCTATCGGTTACAAAACAATCGAGGTAGCTCTTAATGGAAGAGCTTACGTAGAAATGGTTCTTGAAGAAGACGCCATTCGGATTGATGAACTTGTTGTAACTGCCCTTGGTATTTCTCGTGAAAAGAAAGCTTTGGGTTATGCCGTTCAAGATGTAAAAGGAGATGAACTTCAAAAAGTTCGTACATCAAATGTTGTTTCTGCCCTCTCAGGCCGTGTAGCAGGTGTTCAGATTTCTGCCGCTTCAGGTCAAATGGGTGGTGGTGCCAAGATTAATGTTCGCGGTAACACTTCTCTAACAGGTAACAACCAGCCGTTGTTTGTTGTTGATGGTATTCCAATCAGCAACGCCGACTTTTCATATGGCGCTACCGGTGGTGGCGGATATGACATGGGTAACCTTGCCGGAGACCTTAACCCGGACGATATCGAATCAATGTCCGTTCTTAAAGGTGCTTCCGCAACCGCACTTTATGGTTCAAGAGCAGCTAACGGTGTTGTTATGGTAACAACAAAGAAAGCAAAAGCAGCTCAAAAGACTTTTGGCGTGAGTGTAAACTCATCAGTTACCATTGACAGAGCAGCCTATGTACCAAAACTCCAGAAAGAGTATGGTGCTGGTTATGCTTATTCAGGCGCCGGCACACTTGATGGTTTCATTACAGCTACTATTGGAGGCAAAACCTACAGAACTGTTGACTATGGAACAGACGAAAGCTGGGGTCCTAAGTACAACGCAAGCGTTAAAGTACTCCACTGGAATGCTTTCGATTCATGGGATACAGCAAACTATCTGGTTGAAAGACCTTGGATTTATCCTGAAAACGACTATATGACTTATTTCCAAAGTGGTGTAAACTTCACAAACAATATTCAGCTTGCAAAAAGCAGTGAAGTAGGATCATTCAGGATGTCATATACCAACAGTGATATAACCGGTATTACTCCAAACAGCCATTTGAAAAGAAATACTGTAAGTTTCAGTGGAACTTCTGTCTTTAATAAATATCTGGACGGATGGGCTGCAATGAACTATGTAAATAACAATACACTGGGCCGTCCTGAAACAGGATACGGCGACAGAAACCCTGTTCAGAAAATGTGGCAGTGGTCTCAAACTTCTTTGGACTATAAAGCCCTGAGATCTTATGAGAATCCTGACGGAAGTCAGCGCACATGGAACAGAAGTTCATGGGATGACGGCACTCCTTTATATACCGACAACCCTTACTGGTCAGCTTACAAAAACTATCAGAATGACCGCAGGAACCGTGTATACGGAAACGCAGGTATAAATCTTAAACTTACAGACTGGTTCAAAATTACAGGACGTGTTGGTTTGGATTATTTCAACCTTTCAATGGAAGAAAGATTTGCAGTTGGTTCACAGGCAACATCTGAATACTATCTTGACAATCGTGAAGCTCTTGAGGTTACAACTGAATTGTTTGCAAACTTTAACAAGAGGTTTATGAATGATAAAATGGGAGTTTCTGCTTTGGTAGGGGGCTCAAGTTCAGACAGAAAGTCTTGGAGAACAGGTGGAATCACCGTTGGTGGTCTGCTTATTCCAAATCTTTACAATCTATCGAACTCTGCTACTAAAGCAACGGTTTATGATACAAAAACAAGTAAGAGAATTAACTCAATTTTTGGTAATGTGACTTTAGACTACAATCAGTTTGTATATCTGGATATCACAGCAAGAAATGACTGGTCATCCACTCTTCCTGCAAGCAACCGTTCGTATTTCTACCCATCAGTTAACTTAAGTTTTGTTCTTACATCACTTGATGCTCTTAAAGAGCTTAACTGGTTGAGTTTTGCGAAATTACGCGGTGGCTGGGCACAAGTTGGTAATGACACCGACCCTTATAACCTCGAATCTTACTATACTGCATCTACAGGTGGTGCATTTGGTAAAGGTGCCGATCCTCG
>JAGDMC010000188.1 GCA_017860395.1 Bacteroidota bacterium
CTTTGGGGGGCAATTATGGGTATATTCAATTTCCTTGTATCAAAGATGATTCTCATAAACGTTGGTCTGATGGGCGGTTCTGTAGTATTTCCTGTACATAATGCAGCAGTGGTATCGCTTACTGCGCTCATAGGAGTTTTGTTCTTTAAAGAGAAGTTTTCGGCAAAACAATGGGCGGGTGTGGCTCTTGCCGTAATTTCAGTAATTATGATTGCCGGAACTCTTTAAAATTCTATGACAGGATAGGGCAGTGTTGAAATAATTGCCATAGACTCGTTTAACATCCTCACAAGAAATTTGAGCAACGGAACCAGCAAAACAGAGATTCCGCTATCTCCTGCAACAACCATAATCATTGTTGTGGAAATTATAATTGAACTAAGTGGTATTGCAAGAAGATTTGAAATCATAAAATAGACCGGAATAAATTTGAAATAATAAATTGTGAGTATCGACGTTCCAATCTGGCAGGAAGTAGAAATTGAAACTGTTGTCCAGACATATTTCATAATTGGATTTTTAGTCTGATACAACTTATTTATAAAAGGGTTTATCAATATAATCGAGAGAGTTGCAGCATAAGAAAGCTGAAATCCGATATCAAATACTGCTCCCGGATCAAAAATGCAAATAATTAATGCGCTTAACGATAGTGAGTTGAGGCTGTTTTTTCTTTTGCCGAAAATCGTTCCAATCTGATATATTGTTGCCATTAATACTGCCCGTTCAATTGACGGAGCCATTCCGGTAAAAAGGGCATACCCCCATAAAAGAATAATTATTAATATGCTTCTTATTATAACGGAAAACCTGAAATTTCCGAATATTGAAGTGATAAAAAGCAGAACAGAATAAATATACCCGACATGAAGCCCTGATACGGCAAGAAGATGCATTGTGCCGGACTTTGAAAATGATTTTCGGATATCGTCGGAAAGATAACTTTTGACTCCTGTTGTGAGAGCAACTAATGTTGCATGTATTTCCGGGTTGTTAATTTTCGCATTCAATCCGGAAATGGACCGTTCCCTCAGTCTGAGTATCCTGTCTCTTATATCCGGATCAGATGATTTTTTCACAATAACCTTCCCGCCGGATATAAATGCCATTGAATAAATTCCTTTTTCTTTCAGATATCTGGTATAATCAAAATTGTTTTTTGATTTTTTATATTCAAGAGGAATTGATTTTATTGAAACTATCAGGCTATCACCTATTTCATAGTCACTGCTATAAATGTCGTTTTTAAGGTAGATTAAAATTGATTCATTATATTTTGCTGACTTTGCCGGAAACTTCATAAATTTGCCAGTCGGTTTTGGAGTTTCTGATATCAAACATGTATCTGAATATGGTTTTAATGACGGTATCCTGCTATTTCTGCGGATATTGTTGTAATATCCGTTTAGTGAGATACTTAAAGTTCCAAGAGCAAAAAACGAAAATATTAAAGAGATTTTAAGAAATTGGCTGAAGTCTTTAGTTCCTCTTACAGCCATCGATTCTATAAAAGAAAAATAGTAAAGAACGATTAGAATTATTAATGTCGTTGATGAAAAAAAAATAGAATAGTTTGTTCCGGAAGGAAAAATTCCGGCAAAGATTATTCCGGCGACAAATATCGAAGAGTATAAAAAAAGTGGTGAACTTCCAAAGATTTTCAGAAGCGAGTGATATTCCTCCCTGCAATTTCTCCTCATCACCACAATTTTTGTAAAATTATCAATTAATTGTTTAACTATTACAAAAAAGAGGGTATTTATATTATATTTGTAAAGTTTTAACCACCTTTTTTTGAAAATTCATAAATTTATTTGAAATGATTGTTTTAGTATTGAATTGTGGGAGCTCGTCGCTCAAGTATCAGGTACTTGATATGAAGTCGGAATCCCAATTTACGTTGTTAGCTAAAGGTTTAGTAGAAAGAATTGGTCTTGAAAGCGGTATTCTTTCACACAGAGTCGAAGGCAGAGAAAAATTTGAAGCGGAATATCCAATTCCGAACCACACAGTTGGTATCAAAAAAGTATTAGACATTCTCACTGATTCAAAATTAGGAGTCCTTAAGTCCCTTGAGGAAATAGGAGCAGTAGGGCACAGGGTGGCACACGGTGGAGAACTTTTTAAGTCAAGTAAAATAGTTGACAAAGAGGTGATCTCGGGTATTGAAAAGCTTTGTGAACTGGCACCTCTGCATAACCCTGCCAACCTTTTAGGTATAAACGCAATTGATACTTTAATGCCAAAAGTACCGCAGGTTGCGGTTTTTGACACATCATTCCATCAGACAATGCCGGATTATGCATACATGTATGCGCTTCCATATGAGTATTACACTAAATATAAAATCCGCAGATATGGTTTCCATGGAACAAGCCACAAGTTTGTTGCAAAAAAAGCATGTGACCTTGCCGGATTGAATTTTGAAACATCAAAGGTGATTACCTGCCACCTTGGCAACGGCAGTTCAATAACTGCAATTAAAAATGGTAAATCAATCGATACTTCAATGGGATTTACGCCTCTTGAAGGTGTTATTATGGGTACCAGAAGCGGAGATGTTGATGCCGGAATTATTTCGTATTTGATGGAAAGAGAAGGACTTGATGCTGCCGGAATTAATTCGCTTCTCAATAAAAAGAGCGGTTTCCTTGGCGTTTTTGGTAAATCTTCCGACGCAAGAGACATTGAAAATGCTGCAGCAAACGGAGATGAAAGAGCAATCCTGACTCTTAATCTGCTTTATTACAGAGTTCTTAAGTATATCGGATCATATACCGCTGTCATGAATGGCTGTGATATGATAGTGTTTACAGGTGGTATAGGCGAAAACGATCCTCACATCAGAGAAATGGTTGGAACACATCTGGAATATATCGGAGTTGATTTCGATAAAGCGGCAAATAAAGGGATAAGAGGGAAAGACGTTATTCTTACAACTCCAGCCTCAAAGGTAAAAATGTGTACCGTAACTACAAATGAAGAACTGGTAATTGCACAGGATACAATGAAACTCGTAATTGGAGAAAAATAACATCGCTGATATAAAAAATAGAAATATGATAACAACATTTGAACAGATTTACGAAAAATTAAGAACCAAACCTAAGAAGAGATTAATTGCTGCGTGGGCAGTGGACGATCACACAATAAATGCAGCAAAACTGGCAGTTGAAGCCGGAATTGTTGAAGCGACCCTTGTGGGGGATGAAAAGATGATTCTTCAGGTTTGCGAACATGAAAAAATTGATCCGTCAATATTCAGAATAGTACATAACGGCGAAGAACTAAGTGCTGTAAGCATGGCTGTTGATCTTATAAATGCAGGGGAAGGTGATATCCTTATGAAGGGTCTCTGCAGTACAGACAAATATATGAGAGCGATTCTCAATAAAGAGAAAGGTCTGCTTCCTGCAAAAGCAATTTTAAGCCACGTAACTGTACTTTCTAATCCTCAATATCATAAATTACTGATAATGGGAGATATCGCTGTTATTCCGGCTCCGGATTTATCTCAGAAAATTGCCATTACTAATTATGTTGTGAAAACCGCTAAGGCAATTGGAATTGAGAAACCAAAAGTTGCTATTATTGCAGCTACGGAACAAATGCTCCCCGGTATGCAGGCGTGCGTTGATGCTGCCATGATTTCCAAAATGGCAGACAGAGGACAGATTACAGGCTGTTTCGTGGA
>JAGDMC010000189.1 GCA_017860395.1 Bacteroidota bacterium
TACATCGGCAAGAGGATACAAGGCAGGAGGATACAACATTCAAATGTTTTCCGACCTGGTTCAGGGTAAACTGATGGGTGGAATGCCGGGAAGCGGAGGAGCTGCGCCCGCAAGTGATATAGAAAAAACAATTTCATACCGCCCGGAATTTAACTGGAACAACGAAATCGGCTATAGCGGAGAAGTAATTCAAAACAAACTCTCCCTTAGTGGCGCACTATTTTATATAAGCAGCAAAGACCAGCAGGTTGTGCAGTTTGCCGGAACCTCCGGATTTGGACGAGTTGCCAGGAACGCAGGAAAATCATACAGCACGGGTGCCGAATTGTCTGTCAAATATAAAATCATCAGCAATTTAGAGGCAAATTTCAATTATGGTTACACCTACTCAAAATTTACTGAATATACCGATAACCAAAACGATTATGCAGGAAAATTCGTTCCCTTCGTTCCGCAAAACACAGTAAGCCTTTTTCTTCTTTATTCAAAAGCACTTTCGGGCAAATTTATTGACAAATTCAGCATCTCGGCCCAATATAACGGAGCCGGAAAAATTTACTGGACAGATAAAAATGATGTAATTCAGGACTTCTACTCAACATTAGATATTGGAGGCTCAATAAATTTTTCTATTTTTGAAGTTGGAATGTGGTTGAGAAATGCTACAAACAGCAGGTATAACACCTTCTATTTTGAGACACTGGGAACAGGAATAGCACAGCTCAACCGTCCGTTAAACTTTGGAACAGACATTAAGATCAGGTTTTAAACATTTATGCTTATTGACTTTATTAAGGGATTCATAGTAGGAATGGGGGCTTCAATCCCCCTTGGGCCAATGGGCGTAATGTGTGTTCAGAAAACCCTTAGTAAAGGAAGAAATTCAGGTTTTATCTCAGGCCTGGGAGCATCAATCACCGATACTTTTTTCGCAGCCATAGCAATACTTGGCCTTGCATACGTGCAAAGTTTCATTACTGAGTACGAGAGAGGAGTTCTCCTATTTGGCGGAATGATTGTCGGCCTTTTAGGGCTCAAGATATATCTTACAAACCCGGTAAAGCAAATACGCCAGAAGAGGCAGGGCGGCAACAAGCATGTCGAAGATCTCTTCTCGGCAATCTTCATGACCATATCAAACCCGGGCGCAGTATTCCTTATTCTTGGCATGTTTGCATTTGTTGGACTTGAAATTAATCAGGAGAGTGCAAACAGGATAATTACTGCAACTTTGGGCGGCGTTTTTGTGGGTGCTGCAACATGGTGGTTCATTTTAAGCACATCAATAAATCTTTTCAGGAAGAAATTTCGTCTGAGGCAGCTTCTGATGATAAACCGCGTTTCCGGAGTCGTGATAATTATTATAGGAATGATATCATTCTTCGAAGGACTCTGGAGGTTTCTTTCACCTTTCATTTTACACAAATAGAGTAATTTTCAGATTGGCTCTTTTTTTGTATACCTTTGCATTAACTTTTCGGGGATGTTTTGGTTTTGACAGCAAATTGAATCGGAGAGTAAGCACGTCGAGCGTCGTGAAGCCGGCTCGTAAATCCCGGAACACAAGCCATAACTGGCAATAACAACTATGCACTCGCTGCGTAATTAAGTCTAACTTAATCGCTTTATCGCCGCCGGCTAGGTCCGGCCGTGACGAGTATCCCGCCGGGCTTTAAGCCAACTCAGTACCGGTATATGGGGTATCATTCAAGTTGTGCTGCGGACATCTACTTCTCTAAAGTGTTCAAAGTAAAAACAGAGAATAAGTTTTGAATGGCCTGTCTGTTGGCAGCTCATTACCGACAACCAATAACAGAATAAGCGTGTAGAAAGCTTTTGGATGGTTTGTTTGGACGGCGGTTCGAGTCCGCCCATCTCCACAGGAAATACTGATTATCAGTATTTTATCATCAATAAAACAGCAAAGAGGCTGCCTGATTTTCAGGCAGCCTCTTTCCGTTGATAGCTAGGCCGTTAAGGGTTGTTAACCCAGGTCGTCTTGGCAGTTCACAGGGGCTGCTTGACCGCTTAACAATCTGATAAACAGTCGCTTATTAAACAATGTGAGACATGATGTCTCACATTGTTTGACAATTAGCTGGTTATCAATAGTTTCAGGATTTTCACAATCGCGATAAAAAATTCTGCTATAACGCTAAGCAGCTTATTCACAATAAGTTGCTAAAAACAAAAAGAAATACAATCTTTTTGTTTTTAGCAACCATCTGATATTATGGCATTTGAGTAATCCATTCGGCCGGCAAATCATTTTCGCCGAAGGCGTAAACCGGCGACGGAGGAGCACCTTACTTGCCCCTCGGCTTTACTTCCGGATATGAAACGCGGGAATGATAGACCTGCAATATCTTTTGTTTGAACACTTTTTTCACGCGGTTGATGTCCTTAAGGGAGATTTCGGCATCGGCAAGCTGTTCGTCGGAAATTCGAGTATCCACTACCCTTTCCACCAGTTCGGATACAGACTGCTCTGTGTAGTCGCTGAGCGTTCTTGATGCAGCTTCAACGGCATCGGCCATCATGACAATCACCTGTTCCTTGAATGTCGGGAGCATTCCGGTATATGTGAACTCTTTCTTCCTGGCCGGGTCGCCGCCTTTGTTGATAAACTGATTGTAGAAAAACATCGTTTGCGAATGGCCGTGATGCGTTAATATAAAGTCGATGAGGATTTGCGGCAGCCTCACTTTTTTCGCAATTGCCACACCGTCTTCTACATGTTGGATAATTATCTTTGCGCTCTCTTCCGGAGCAAAATCCTTATGGACATTTGTCCCGCCCAAAGTCTGATTTTCTATGAAAAACAACGGATTGCTCATTTTGCCGATGTCATGGTACAGCGCGCCAACCCTTGTGAGCAATGCGTATGCGCCAATCTCTTTTGAAGCGGCTTCTGCAAGATTTGCCACCTGCAACGAATGCTGGAATGTTCCGGGGGCCTTTTCCGAAAGCTCCTGCAAAAGCGGAGATGTTGTATCCGAAAGGTCCCGCAGCCTTGGGTTTGAAACCAGCCCAAAAATCTTTTCGAATATGAAAAGCAGAGGAAAGGCGGCAATTATTATTACGGAGTTCCAGGCGAAATACATGAAAAAAGAGGGATTCACCGAGAGGAACGAGCCATCCTCTACCAGACGGAAAGCAACATAAGCAACAGAAAGACTTACAAAGGCTACAAGCGAGTTTATAAACTGCAGCCAGCCTCTGTTCCAGTATGAGAAAGTAAACACAATCATGCCGCCTGCTATTGCATTTAGAAAGAATAGTTCATATCCGTTTTGCGCGATAAAGAAAACCGGAAGCAAAAAGGTGAGATATACGGGCAAAACAATCTTTGAAGTGAAAAACGAAGTGAGGTAAAGTGCGAATACCGGGTATGGCACTATATACAAATATGCCGGATTAATATCCCTTACGATTACAGTTACAAGAACTATCAAAACCAGCTGCAATAACAGAAATGAGAGATTTTTGGAATCACTCAGCAAATTTCTCTTGAGGAAATAAAGGGTAATGGAGAAAAGTAGCAGGATACCTGCGACAACAAGCAGATGGCCGAGTTTGAGAAGATAATAACTTCCGGAAAATCCCATGCTGAGTTCATACTCTGCCTTATAAGAGTTCAAAAGCTGCTCTATCTCGGCAATAAAGTTCATCGCTTCCTTATGGGCAATTTCGGTGGTATTGCTGTCGAAAATTAGGTTGGGACGAATGAGGTCGGCGAGATTAATTTTCTTTAACAATTCGGGAGAAACTGATGCACTCAGGAATCTCTCTGCACTCTCCTTTGTATATACCTCCCCGAGCGGCTTCTCGACCGGTTTATCTCCTGCTTTTTGAACCACAATAGCCTTAAGCATAGAAGAATCT
>JAGDMC010000036.1 GCA_017860395.1 Bacteroidota bacterium
GTATAAACCATGCATTGAGCGGTGACGTGGCTGATCTGTCGGACGGGTAACTTTAACGATACCTCCCTCTACGGTAACTGTAATGTCTGTATCAACTTTCTGAAACAGTTCACCTAAGGGGCCTTTAACCTTTACAACATTGTCGGATCCAACTGTTACGCTGACTCCGGCAGGAAGGTTTACAGGTAATTTTCCTATTCGTGACATTTATTAATTGTTTTTAATTATAAATACTAATTGAACGTATTGATTAATAAACGTAGCAAAGAATTTCTCCGCCAACATTTAGATCTTTTGCCTCTTTATCTGTTATTACACCTTTAGATGTAGAAATAATGGCAATACCAAGTCCGTTTAATACTCTTGGCATTTTTTCAACGCCAACATACCTTCTCAAACCCGGTGTACTTATTCTGGTAATTTTTTTGATAGCCGATTTTTTAGTATCAGGGTGATACTTTAGGGCTATCTTAATTGTGCTGAAAGGTGTTCCTTCTACAAGTTTGTAGCTGATGATATACCCCTTTTCATGAAGAATACGGGTAAGTTCAAGCTTCATCCACTAGGGATGCCCGATATCCAATAATTAATAAATTTATATATAAAAGGCGGCACAAGGCCACAATTTTCTACCAACTAGCTTTGCGAACGCCAGGGATAAGTCCCTTGCTGGCCATTTCACGAAACTGGATACGGCTGATACCGAAAATTCGCATAAATCCTTTTGGACGACCGGTGAGTGAACAACGATTGTGCTTACGTACAGGACTTGAATTTTTTGGAAGTAAGTCAAGTGCTGCATAATCGCCTGCCTCTTTAAGGGTTTTGCGTTTTTCTGCATATTTGGCACATAATTTAGCGCGTTTAACTTCGCGTGCCTTCATTGATTCTTTTGCCATTATCTATCTCTATTTTTATAGATTATTTCTTAATATTTTTAAAAGGCAGGCCGAACTCGCGAAGCAATGCAAAAGCCTCTTCGTCTCTATCGACAGAAGAAACAAATGTAATCTCCATTCCGAGGATCTTTGTTACCTTGTCAATATCAATCTCGGGATAGATAATTTGCTCTTTAATTCCAAGAGTATAATTACCTCTTCCGTCGAATTTTTCGTTGATACCTTTAAAATCTCTGATACGAGGCAATGAAATTGATATCAGTCTCTCAAGAAACTCATACATTTTTGTTGCACGGAGAGTTACCTTAACTCCGATTGGCATTCCCTTACGCAGTTTGAAGTTTGAAATATCCTTGCGTGAATATGTCAAAACAGCCTTTTGTCCGGTTATTGTTGTAAGCTCCTGTTGAGCAATCTCAACCAGTTTCTTGTCTCCGGTAGCTGTTCCCACACCCTGATTAATGGTAATCTTTGTCAATTTTGGCACCTGCATTACTGAAGTATAGCCAAACTCTTTCATAAGTTTTGGGACGATCTCGTCTTTGTATACTTTTTGCAGAGTTGGAACATATCCTTTAACTACTACTTGAGTACCTTCAACTTTAGCAGATTTGTCTGCTTTTGGTTTGCTCGCTGCTTTAGGTGCAGCACTTGGTTTAGTACTTGCCATTATTTAATCTCCTCTCCAGATTTTTTCGCGTAACGAACTAATTTTCCTTTATCATTCATACGACGGCCAATGCGTGTAGGGCCACCCTTAACCGGGTCTACCACCTGCAGGTTCGATGTGTGAATTCCGGCCTCTTGCTTAATGATTCCGCCTTGCGGACTCTTTGCGTTTGGCTTGGTATGTTTACTTACCATATTCATACCCTCAACAATCGCGCGATTCTTTTCTGTAAGCACCTCGAGAACCTTACCGCTTTTACCGCGGTCTTCTCCGGCGTTAACATAAACTGTATCGCCCTTCTTAATATGTAATTTCTTATTCATATTCTTATATACCTTTTAATTATAACACCTCAGGTGCTAAAGATACAATTTTCATAAAGTTGTCACGCAACTCTCTGGCTACAGGCCCGAAAATACGGGTACCGCGTACTTCACCCTGAGTGTTAAGCAACACACATGCGTTATCATCAAAGCGGATATATGAACCGTCCGGACGACGGATCTCTTTCTTTGTGCGTACAATTACTGCCTTTGAAACAGTTCCTTTTTTGGCATCGCCTCCGGGAATTGCACTTTTAACGGCAACTACAATTTTATCGCCTACACCGGCATAGCGGCGGCGGGTCCCCCCTAAAACTCGGATACAAAGAACTTCCTTTGCTCCGCTGTTATCTGCCACCAATAATCTCGATTCTTGCTGTATCATAGCTTATTTAACTTTTTCTACAATTTCTACTAGTCTCCAGCGCTTGGTCTTACTCAACGGACGAGTTTCCATAATGCGAATGGTATCCCCCTCGCTGCACTCGTTCTTTTCGTCGTGAGCAACAAACTTAGTGGTTTTGTTTACGAATTTTCCGTAAACAGGATGTTTAACTTTCCTTTTAACAGCAACAACAACAGACTTATCCATCTTATTGCTTACCACTACTCCTACTCTCTCTTTGCGAAGATTTCTTTCCATGACTTCTATTTGTCCTGATTTATTTCCTTTTGGCTCAATACAGTGAGCATTCTGGCAATGTTTCTTCTTGCTTTTTTGATCTGAGATAAATCATCTAATGGAGAAATAGCATGATTCATCTTCACACGCAACAGGTTTGTCTTCTCTGTCTCAATGCGCTCTTTTAGGTCTTTTGCGGACAATTCGCGTATCTCCTGTGTTTTCATTTTTATTCCTACATTAAATTATTCTGTGTAATCTCTGCGAACTACAAACTTTGTAACTACAGGCAGTTTCTGAGCACCCAAACGGAGAGCCTCTTTTGCAATCTCCAATGGAACGCCTTCTGCTTCAATAATCATACGACCAGGTGTTATAGGAGCAACAAATCCTTCCGGAGCTCCCTTACCTTTACCCATACGAACCTCAGCAGGTTTTTTGGTGAATGGTTTATCAGGGAAAACACGGATCCAAATTTGACCCTCTCTTTTCATATAACGAACTACAGCCTGGCGGGCAGCTTCAATTTGTTGGCCTGTTAGCCAGCAACATTCTGTCGTCTTAATCCCGAAAGACCCAAAAGAGAGTTGATTCCCTCTTTGAGCAATCCCCTTCATACGGCCTTTTTGCTGCTTTCTGAACTTGGTTTTTTTTGGTTGTAACATGGTTTCTTTTACAGTTTAACGATAACAGTAAATATCTTTTTTGCGCTTTGGTCAAAAGTTTTTTATAGCTAAAATATTGCAGTTCAACAAAATGTCAATACTGATCATACTTTTGGCGGGTTGCAAATATACCAAAAAATTTAAATGTGCAAAAGTTATTGCACATTTTTTACACATTTTTTTTGCATCAAACAAATTGATTAAGAGCGAAGGATGAGATGCGATCATTTGCCGTGTTTATGCAAAATAGTCAAAAGATTCTTACCCCAGAACTTTGCAATATCTTCTTCGCTGTATCCTCTTTTAAGAAGTTCAATTGTGATGTTTTTCATCTTGTCGGCACCCTCAAGGCCCACAACTCCTCCGCCTCCGTCGAAGTCTGTGCCTATTCCCACATGGTCAATTCCTACAAGTTTAACCACATAATCTATATGGTTTGCAATATCGCTTACCGTAACTTCCTCTTTTGGCTTGTCCGAAAGGAAAAACCTGCCAGTGGCAACCTGAATGAGCCCTCCTTTTGCTGCAATAGCTTTTATTTCATTGTCCCTTAGGTTTCTGTTGTGGTTTTTAATGTTCCACACTCCGGAATGACTTGCAATTATAGGGAGCGTACTCACCTCAAGAATATCAAACAGAGATTCTGTCGAAGCATGGGACACATCAATAATTAATTTCAGCCTGTTCATCTCTTTTACAACCTCAACCCCAAACGGAGACAATCCGTGATGTTCCGGGGCGGTATCCATAGATGCATCACAAATATCGTTGTTCTTATTGTGACACAGAGTCACTGCCACTACTCCCATATCGGCAAAGTGTTTCACCAGAGATATATTTTTCTGGAAAACATATCCGTTTTCTATTGCAAGAACGACTGAGGTGGTGCCTTCACGTTTATTCCTGAGCAAATCTTTTGAGTTATACGCAATCGCTGCCCCTTTATAGTTTTCTGTATAGCTTTTGAACTTACGAAGCTGGTCATCGGCAAAAGCGGTTGCTTTTGCAAGACCCGCAGAATCCCGGCTTTCCTGACCAACATATATAGCAAAGAAGGCGGCATCCAGCCCTCCGTCCTTCATTTTCTGAAAGGACACCTGAGGATTTGCGCCTCCCGGTTTTGAATTAGGATTGTTTATCCTTAATGCAGTATCGTTGTGGGTATCAATCGCAAGAATTTTCCGATGTATTTTGTCTGCCTCCTGTGCAAGTTTTTGATTATCCTGGGCAATAGCAGAAAAAGCAATAAGAAGAGTGGCTGCAAGCGGCAGGACACCTCTAAAAATCCGACATGTTTTAATTAGAGTCATTATAATAACGTTGCTGAGTTGAACATAGAATAAGTTTCGGACTCAAATGTAATTATTTTGGTCTGATTATTGAGTAGTACAGCCAAAAAGGGTAACTTTACAGTCCGTTGACGAGTGATTTTATGTGCAAATACAATAATAACAATTTTTCTAAAGCCCTTACGTTAACATTAGTGGCTCTTATGTTCGCCTCTTTCTCCTACGCGCAGAAGCCCTTAAAAGGTTTTCCTGTGGGTTACAAAGTTGAAGGGAGAGATACGGTATATCAGATTAAACTAAGGGATACCTATCTTTTCAGCTGGCCGGAAGAGAAGAAAAAAGGGAGGGCGTGGCGTGATTTCTACAGGCTGGTATACAATTTCCGCAAAACATATCCTTACGCATTAATTGCAAAAGAGAAATTTGGAATTGCCGACTCTGTTCTGAACAGCAGGAAATTCACATCCAAGCAGAGGACAAACTATATTAAGGATTTCGAGAAGAACCTGTTCAAAGACTTTGAAAAGCCCCTCAGAAAAATGACGATAACTCAGGGAGGCCTTCTTCTGAAACTTATAGACAGGGAGATTGGACAGAGCTCCTATCAGATAATTAAAGAATACAGGGGAGGGTTTAATGCCATCTTCTGGCAGGGTGTCGCAAAAATATTCGGGTCGGACCTTAAAAGGCCATATGATAAATTCGGAGAAGACAAAATAACGGAAGACCTTGTTATTATGTACCAGAACGGGACATTTGAAGACTTGTATTACTCGATATTTTAATTATTTCCGCTGCGCCACTCCATGCATTCAGTTCCGGAATCGTAAACCAGATACTCACAACCGTGAATCCATTCTCCCAGTATATAAAAGCCGGCTCCTTTATGTGTTGTGTTGTTTCCTGGAGTATGAACATGTCCGAAAATAAAAAAATCTACATGTCTGTCCTGTTCTGTTCTGCAGGCATATTTATATAAAGGATCGTTTTCTCCCCGGAACTTATTTAAATTTTCACAGGTGAGCCGATTGTGTTTGGACCATTTATGAGCAAATCCGAAAGCCCATCTGGGATGAATATTACTGAATGCCCACTGAAGGAACTTGTTGTAAAAAATGGACTTTAGTATCGCATAACCCCTGTCGCCTCCCGCAAGTCCGTCGCCGTGTCCGAGACAGAATTGTTTTCCGTTTATGTCTACAAAATAGGGTTGTTCAAGAATTTTAATTCCAAGCTCTTTTTCAAAGTACCCGAAAACCCATAAATCATGATTTCCACGGAAGAAATATAGTTTTACGCCTCTGTCGGAAAGACGGGCAAGTACTCCCAGAGTTCTTGTAAATCCTTTTGGAACTACATATTTATATTCGTACCAGAAATCAAAGATATCTCCCATCAGAAAAACCGCTTCCGTTTCTGCAGGAAGCCCTTCCAGCACACGAACCAGCTTTTTTTCCCTTTCCAGCGGATTGTGATAATCCAGACCCAGATGGACGTCTGATATAAAATAATAGAGAGACCCCTTATTTTCCATAATTACTTTAGAAAATCAAAGAAACTAAACACAAAATACCAATGACTGCGCAATATATTGCAAAGCCGGTAAGTTTCGCTTTCTTCACAAGATTAATCATAACCTTACACGCAAACAATCCGGAAACAAATGCAGATAGGAAACCAAGGATAAGCGAAGTTATGCTGATGCCGGACGCTGCAGCAGTAAACTCTCCTGAAATCAGTTCAAGAAAAGCCTCTCCAAGTACCGGAACGAGTACCATTAAAAATGAAAATTTGGCAATCTCTTCCTTTTTAACACCAAGCATCATTCCTGTAGAAATTGTTGCACCTGAACGGGAAAGTCCCGGAAGTACGGCTATTGCCTGGGCTACCCCTATAATAAAAGCATCCTTTTTGGTGATTTCTCTTTCCCTGGGTTTGATAATATTGGTTAGAGTGAGCAATGTGGCTGTTAACAGCAGAGATAGACCGACTATTAAAAGTCCCGATCCGAAAATTTCCTCAACATATTCTTTAAAGAAGATACCGATTATAAAAACCGGAATCATAGAAATAGCAATCTTTATGAGATAGCTTGTTTCATCATTGAGTTTAAAGCGAAAAAATCCTTTAATAAGATTCAGGATTTCTTTGTAAAAAACAACAATTGTACTGGTTACCGTTGCGGCATGTACAATAACTTCAAATTTGAGATTTGAGCTCTCAATTCCAAGTAATTCCTTGCCAATTGTAAGGTGACCGCTGCTGCTGACCGGCAAAAACTCTGTAAGTCCCTGCACAAATCCGAGAATAATCGCCTCTAAACCACTCATTTTGCCTTTGGTTTATACATAATGGCAAAAATCTCAACAGCAAAACCGGCAAGAATCAATAATGGGGCAACAACCATTCTTCCGAAGCTAAACATCTTCTCTCCCGGAAAAACATTAGGGTCGTTTGTTCCGCCTCCGGCCATAAAGATATAGCCGAGAATCATTAAACCGAGTCCAATAAGTACAAAAAGAAGGTTTCTGTAAGGAATCGCGAATTTAGTGTCGCCTGCAATTTTATTGTTGTCCATATTTATATAAAATTTCTAATAATACAATTCATCCTGAGGCAGAGAAAGAAGCCTGTTTACAACAAGATATGTGCTTATAAGGCAAAGGAGAATCCCGGTAACGACGACTCCTGCACATACTGCCATAATAAGATTAATGTCCAGCATCTGATAAATCTGCTGAAAATCCCTTTCGAGCAAAAAAAGCAGGAAACACAACAATGATGCTGAAATGATTCCTGAAATAAGTCCCTGATAAATTCCCTGTATAAGAAAAGGCTTTCTTATAAAAGACTTCTTTGCGCCCACAAGTTTCATCGTGTGGATATTAAATCTCTTCGAAAATACATTCAGCCTTACCGTATTGTTAATTAAAACAAAGGAAATGAACAGCAGAAGGACTATAAAAACAATGAGAATTATACCTATCTGTTCGATGTTTCCGGAAATTGTTTCAATGAGTGACTCCTGAAAAACAACCTCCTTTATGCCGGGGTTTAATAAAATTTCACTCTTTATCTTACTCAGGCTGTCGGATTCAACATAATCCGAACGAACATACATATCTATTGAAAGCGGAATGGGATTGAGGTCGAATACATCCATGAAGTCATCGCCCAACACACTTTTCATCTCCTGGGCACCCTGCTCTTTTGAGATAAATTTAAGCTCTTTAACATAGGGCTTGCCTTTAAGCAAATTCATTATTTGCCTGGCCTGAACTTCCGTAGTGTTTTGTTCAAAAATAACTGATAATCTGATATTTTCCTTGAAGTAATCGGAAACCGATTTTGCATTAACGGCAAGCACGCCTCCTATTCCAACAAGAAGGAGCACAAGGGTTATGCTTATCACCGAAGATAGGTAGGATTGGATAAGTCTTCTGACTACTATTTTATTCTCTCGCCTTTTCATATAATCAAGGTTCAAAGATAGATAATTCTTATAAATTAAATTATATTTATTATCTTTGTACAGAATTTGCCTTAATTATACACAATCTTAATATATGAGCGAACCTGTAAGAGTGCTTTTTGTCAATTCAGAGATGGAACACTTTATGCCATCCTCACCGATAGCAAAAGTCGGTAGGTATCTCCCTCAGGGAATCCAGGAAAGTGGCTGCGAAATTCGTTCTTTTGTGCCAAGATACGGAACAATCAACGAAAGAAGGTTTCAGCTTCACGAGGTTATACGGCTTTCAGGAATGAATATTATTATCAATGATATTGACAGACCGCTTGTTATTAAGGTATCTTCTATTTCTTCTGCAAGAATGCAGGTTTATTTTATCGACAACGAAGATTATTTTCACAGAAAATATGTTAATACCGACGACGAAGGAAATTATTTCTCCGACAACGACGAGCGCGCAATCTTCTTTGCAAGGGGAGTGCTTGAGACAGTCAAGAAGCTTCGCTGGAAACCTGATATAATACATTGCCAGGGGTGGATATCATACTTTCTTCCAATTTATTTGAAAAAAGTTTATCACGAAGATCCGATTTTTACAGAGAGCAAAGTTGTTCTTTCAATCTATAACGAAGGTAGCGATCAAGTCTTTAACGAGGACACCAGGTCAAAAGTAATTGTTCCGGGAATAAGGAATAAAGATCTTGAGACAATAAATCCCGCCAATGGCATAAATCTTGCTAAACTTGCTATTCAGTATGCTAACGGCATAATTCTGGGAAGCGAGGAGATGGTTCCTGAATTAAAGGAGTTGATCTCGGGAAGTTCTCTAAAAGTACTTCCTTACATAGATGTAAACGACCCGGAATCTGCTTATATAAAAGATTACAAAAATTTTTATGACCAAATTCTGGGGAAAAATGAGAAGAAGGATTAGTCTTCGTTCACTTTCGGCACTTGCACTGATTTCACTGTTGTTTGTATCCTGCATAGATGTTAATAAATCTACCGGAGGAGAATTCGTACCTGATGACCAAAAGTTCGGCATCGCAATAAAGGAGTTCGACCTTCCGGTACAACAAAAGTCTTCGGACAGCATTCAAACTATCTTTACCGGAGATGCAGTTGTGGGAGCCTATAAGGATCCGGAACTCGGAATAACAACCTCGGCTGCAGCTGTAAGGTTTATTCCACAGGTAAGGAAAAATACTTTTGGAAACAATCCTGTACCAAAATCACTAAAGCTTTCAATTGCCGTTGCCAGCAAAATAGTACTTGACCAGAAAGATGCAAATATTCCTCAGAATGTTTATGTATATGTTCTTCGCAAAGATCTGGATTCAACGGTAATGTACAACAACTCCATTACGGCAGCCGATTTCGATCCTGTACCGCTGGCCGGGAATGTGTTTTTTGGAGGCGACAGCATAAACATGGATCTTCCACTTTCTTATGCTGCTGATCTTTTAAGCGCCACACAGGAGGAGAGGGATAGCGTTCCGTTCTTTCAAAAGAGATTCAAAGGCTTTTACATTGCAACCGAACCACTGCCCGGCTCACTCACAGGCGGCAGGTTCAATATTATTACAACATCAAACATCTATATGACACTCACATATAATCATATAGATGATACAATAAGCAAAAGCGACAGTGTTCTCATATATTATGCATCGGAATCTGAGCCTAATATCAATATCATCAAACACTCGTCAAAAAGTCTTGAAACCGCCACCCCAACCAACAAACTTTATGTTGAAGGACTGGCCGGGCTAAAACCTTTCATTGACTTTTCTGCAGTTAAGAACACAATAAATACCTGGGTTCTTTCTCAAAACTCTGTTTTATCAAAAATCGTTATTGCAAAAGCAGAAATAATTTTGCCCTACGAATTCCCGGCAGATTATTTAACTATCGGACAATATCCTTCACAACTTTACCTTGCGACAAGAGAGACGGAAGATTTGTATGAAGGCCCTTACTACAAACTCCTTCCGGAAATATCTCTTGTAGATGACAAGGGACTGAACAACCGCTCAAAATTCTATTACAGTATGAATATTACCTCATACCTGCAAAGTGTGCTCAAAGGTAAATTAACCAAGAAAAATGAGCTGGAAGCCTACGTTGTTCCTGCGATGTCATTAACAAATTCATCCACCGGCGAAACATCGTATTTCTTTGACAACACTGCATACTCTAAGGGTGTATTCAACGGCACCGCTGCCACAAGAAAACCAAAACTCAGAATCTCTTACGCAATCATCCCGTAAGGATGTAAGTAAAGCGACTTACTAATTATACCGAAAAAGCCGACCCAACAGGTCGGCTTTTTTGATGTGCATAGCCTTTGATATGATCACATTAGGCGGCGGGTTGAATATCACTAT
>JAGDMC010000190.1 GCA_017860395.1 Bacteroidota bacterium
CAGGTATATACCCATAACTCATTTGAACAGCTGAAAAAAATATTTTTAACCGCTCATCCGCGAGCAAAAAAAGGAGGATAATATGGAAATCAGGATTCAATCGCTTAAGTTTGATGCAGATCAGAAATTGATTGATTTTATTGAGAAGAAACTTGCAAAACTTCCAAGGTATTACGAAGATGTAAAAGGTGTAGAGGTTATTTTGAGCCTGTTGCCGGATTTTGATAACAAAAACGTAAAAATTAAGATTGATATTCCGGGCAACGACATAATTGTAGAGCGACATTCAGCAAAATTCGAAGACGCATTAGTAGACTGCGTTGATGTACTAAAAGACCTTCTTGTGAAAGTAAAAGAGAAAAGACACGATAGTTAGCAAGGGTATTAATCCCAGAACATAGAAAGAAACTCCTCTCCCTCGATATTTGAAATATAGTCGGAGAGGTTTATCTTTTTAATGAGTTCTTCAAGCGACTTGTGTGTATGGCGGCTGCCTCTGATAATATTTTCAAGTTCAGGGGTCTCTTTGTTGAAAAAGTAATCGCCATAGATTTTAATATCGGTAATTATTCCCTTATCAACCTCAAAGTATAATTCAACCAGGCCGGCAGGGAATTTTTTAACTTTTGAATACTGATATTTCGGGGAATTCCCGTAATTCCAGCTATCCCGGCTATATCTCTCACTGTAAAGTTTTTCAATTGCTTCTATATCTTCTTTGGAATAGCTGTAAAGATTATACCCGCTATTCTCTTTACCGGCAATTTCATTGTGCAGGAAATCAATAAACTCCTGAATTGTCATGGGAGTTTTTAAGTGTTCTTCAATATTTGTAACTCTGCTTCTGTTGGATTGTACCGATTTTCCTATAAATTTTTCCGGTCTTGATGCGAGAGCATTTGAAAGATTGGCCATAGAGGAAGAGAAGAGCAGAGTGCCATGTTGAAGGACTCTGTTTTTAAATCTCGCTACGGCATTTCCCGAAAACTTTTTGCCATCAATAAGCAAATCGTTTCTTCCTTCGAGATACGCCTCAACCCCTAGTTTGTGAAGAGCATCAATGATTGGTCTTGTAAATCTGGCAAACATTGCAGAACTCTCTTCATTCTCTTCAATGTTGTCGATAAATGTAAAGTTTACATTTCCCATATCGTGGAAAACAGCACCGCCGCCTGTGAGCCTTCTCACAACCGGTATTTTATTCTCCTGCACATATTCAACATTAATTTCGGCAAAAGCGTTTTGATGGTGTCCTACAATTATCGAGTTCCCATTTTGCCAAAGACGGAAAATAGGTTCCTTGAATTTTTTAAAGAGATACTCTTCCGCAGCAAGGTTCCACTGAGGATCTGTGCTTTTATCAATAATATAATACATGAGAAATTACAGTTTATTTAACAACAGATTTGGAGGGAAATCGTTTATAGAAATAGCATACAAGCCGGTACAAAAGATATCCGAAAATAAAGCCCAGCAATGCTCCGCCCAATACATCACCAGGGAAATGCCGCCCTACGTATATTCTGCTGTAACATACCAAAAGGGCCCAGAAAAAAATGAAAATCGTGTACCACCTTTTTCTGAAAATTAAAGAGGTAATGGTTGCAAATCCAAAGACATTTGTTGCATGGCTCGATACAAAGCTGAAACTGTTTCTGTTAGCTTCAAGAACTCTGGCAATATGAACAGTGAGCGGGTCCCATCCCGGACGGAGCCTCTCCACAAGATATTTTGTCTGATTTGAAAGGAAGTCCGAGAGCGCAAAAGCAATAATTATTCCTATAAAAGCAATTACGGCAAACTTTATGTCTTTTTTATGTATGCTGATAAATGGTTTGTCTTTCGCTCCAAAGTTGATTCTGAGAGTAAAAAAGAGCGAAGCGGCAACAACGAGATAAAGAGGAATCCATGGAGCCCTCGCAGAAAAGAGTTTCATCATCTCATCGAAGAAGGGTGAATGGAAACTGTTAATTGATAAAAAAAGCTCTCTGTCCCATTCAATAATTTTATCAAACATAATCTTAGATTTTAGGTCAGCTGTTCAAAGTGTCCCACAGAAGATCCTTGAGTTGCGTCAATCCTTTGTTTGCCACAGAAGAGATAAATATGTGAGGCACTTTTCTCGGGAGTGTCTTTTTTATCTCCTTCTCCAACTCATCATCCAGCAAATCCGATTTTGAAATTGCCAGAATTCTGTCCTTTGTAAGCAGTTCCGGATTATATTGCTTAAGCTCGTTTAGCAGGATCTTGTATTCGTCTTTGATGCTTTTCGCGTCTGCAGGAATTAAGAACAGGAGCATAGAATTGCGTTCAATATGCTTTAAAAATCTTAATCCCAGCCCTTTCCCCGAATGTGCTCCCTCTATTATTCCCGGGATGTCTGCCATTACAAAAGATTTTTGATCCCTGCACTCAACTATACCCAAACTAGGTTCGAGAGTTGTAAAGGCGTAATCGGCAATTTTTGGTCTTGCAGAGGACATTACAGAGAGCAAAGTTGATTTGCCTGCATTTGGAAAGCCAACAAGCCCCACATCGGCAAGGAGTTTCAGCTCAAGTATGAACCAATTCTCTTCACCCGGTTCTCCTGGTTGTGAAAAGCGGGGAGTCTGGTGTGTTGCGCTTTTGAAAAAAGCATTTCCCATTCCGCCTCGGCCCCCTTTTACAAGAATTTTTTCTTCCCCCTCCTTAGTAATTTCAAAGAGATATTCCCCTGTGTCGGCAACCTTAGCCACAGTACCAAGCGGTACATCCACAATTATGTTTTCACCATCTGCACCGGTACACAATGCACCACTTCCGGCTCCTCCGTGTGTTGCTCTGATGTGTTTCCTGTACCTTAAATGGATGAGTGTCCAGTACTGTGAGTTTCCTCTCAGAATTATGTGACCTCCATGCCCTCCATTACCGCCATCCGGCCCGCCTTTTGCCACAAATTTCTCTCTGTGAAGGTGGGTAGATCCTTTGCCTCCGTTTCCGGAAGCGCAGAAAACACGGACAAAGTCAACAAAATTCGAACTACTCATTTATAATTTATCGATTATTTTGCAGATATCCCTGAAATTAACTTCGATAGCCATATCTCCGTTTACAGGGAAGTATTTGTTCTGCGATTTGTAATAAGTAATCAGAGGTTCTGTTACTTCATGATATGTCACTATTCTTTTCTTAACAGTATCAAAATCGGCATCGTCCAGCCTTCCTTCGATATTAGCTCTGTGTTGAATTCTCTTTATTATAATACTCTCTTCAATTTCCAGCGACAAAACTGCATCAATTTTTTTTCCGTATGACGCCATCATTTCATCAAATGCAATTGCCTGATCTATATTTCTGGGGAAACCATCAAGTATAAACCCTTCAAAATTGCCTTTGTCCATGCATACCTCGTTTTTTACAATATCCATTACAAGGCTGTCATCCACGAATTCGCCATTTTCAATTACAGAACGGATAATTTTACCGGTCTCCGTATCTTTTTCAATCTCCTGCCGCAAAAGCTGCCCTGTAGAGATATGTTTAAAATTGTATCTCTTGGCAATTAATTTTGACTGCGTTCCCTTTCCTGCCCCGGGAGGGCCAAAAATTATTAAATACTTCATTCTTAAATTGTAGTGTCCAAAACATATATATCTCTATACTGCCTTCCCAGTT
>JAGDMC010000191.1 GCA_017860395.1 Bacteroidota bacterium
TAAGGAGATTGTCATTAAGAACGACAGTTTAACCGACAAGATTCTCCGGGCGTTCAAGTATATTCTGCTTTTTATAACATTTTATTATACAATAAGCGGGTCTGAGCTGTTTTGCAAGAATTTTGACCCTTATTATGCAGCTGCAACCGGATTCCAGGGGGAACTAACTCTGTGGATGGCGGTATTGTCAATAGCTCTATTCATTTTTGGAAACTTCTTTATAAAGATGTTCTGGTGCAAATACATTTGCCCAATGGGAGCATTAAGCAATTTTTTTAAATACACATTAACATTTTTAGTGTTAGTCATTGTCTTTGCAATCATAAATTTTGCAGGTATTGCTTTGCCATGGATATATCTTCTTGCGGCAGCATCAATCATCGGCTATTTTTGGGAGATTATTTTCCCGGAACCAAAGATTTTCCCTGTTCTTAAGGTTAGCCGCTCAAAAGAAAAGTGTAACGATTGCGGCCTGTGTGCAAAGAAATGTCCTTATGGAATAGATGTAGACAAGGTTGAAAAAGTTAAACATGTAGATTGTACTCTTTGCGGGGAGTGTATCAGCTGCTGCAACAAAGAGGCTCTGACTTTTGGCGGGAAGAAGTATTTCAGATGGGTGCCTGCAATATTTGTAGTCGTTCTGTTTGCTGTTGCTTTGTTTTTGGGAACATTGTGGGAGCTTCCTACAATTGACGAAAGATGGGGAGATGCCGTTAAGCAGGGTGAACTGGTGAAAGTTAGGGTAGAGGGGCTTCGTTCCGTTAAATGTTATGGCAGTTCAAAAGCTTTTGCTGCTCAGCTTCAGAAAATAAACGGTGTTTATGGGGTTGCAACCTTTGTAAAACATCTGTATGTAGATATTTATTACAATCCATCGGAAACTAATCCGGATAAAATTAAAGCGCTCATTTACGTTCCGGCAAAATTCAAGATTGCCACTCCTCCGGCAGGAGCTCAGGTTAAAGTAGTAACAATACGTACAGAAAATATGTACGACAAGATGGACCCGAATTATCTCGGCCTTCAGTTCAGATACGACGGTAAGGGATACTACGGATTGGAGTCGGAATATGCATGCCCTCTCATCATCAGATTATATATGGATGTTAAGGAGCCTGTCGACGAAAAATACATCAGGTCTGTAGTAGAAATGAAGGAGCTTAAGATGCTTGTTCACGGTGGTGGTACAAACATTGTAAAGGTTAACTTCAAATATGTTTCTATGGTGGATGAGGTAGATACAATAAGCCGCAGGGAGTTTCTTGAGCGTCAGTTTAATTATTATAAGAAAGAATATAAGGCAAATGTGGAAAAGTGGGGAGGAAAGAACGAAGCAGTATATGAATTGGTATATCCGGATTTGGACAAGCCTCTCATCGTACGCGGTGTTCCGTATCTGTCCAGCCACCTTTCGCTCATCGATGGTTTCCTTGGTCTTGAGACAACCATAAACGACAACGAAGATTATTGTTTCCGTATCAGGTACTCGAAAGATGTTCTTAACGAAGACAAGATATGGGAAGTTCTTAACAGAAAACAGTGGACAGTTAAAACAACAGAAGGTGAGATACAGGTATCTGATCCTAAATTCTCTTTTACAAATAAAGGTATTACTAAATGAAATTAAAATTAAGCATTATTGCTGCATTGGTTATCGCTTTTTGCAGCACAACAGTAAGTTACGGTGGTTCAAAATTCAAAATTGCTAATCCACCGGCAGGATCCACAATCAAAGTCATTACAATCCGCACGGAGAATATGACCGAAAGAATGGATTTGAACTATTTGGGTATGCAGTTTCGCAACGAAGCGAAGGGATATTATGGATTGGAATCCGAGGATGCAACTCCGCTAATTGTGCGAATTTATATGGATGTAAAAGAACCGGTAGACGAACAATATCTAAAATCGGTAGTTGAGAAGAAAGAACTCCAAATGGGTGTTCATGGCGGCGGAAGTAAGCTGGTTAATATCGATTTCAAGTTTGTCTCTCTTGAAAAGAGCACTGGAGAAACAATGACCAGCAGGGCTTTTCTTGAGCGTTATTTCGACTTCATGAAAAAAGAGTTTAAACAGAATGTGGAAAAATGGGGAGGAAAGAATGAAGCCGTGTACGAATTGGAATATCAGGGTCTTGACAAACCGCTTGTGTTGCGTAGCCTGCCTTTCTTTACCAGCTACCTTTCAACTGTTGATGGTTGCCTGGGAGTAGAAACAGCAATTAACGAAAAAGAGAAGTATTGCTTCCGCATCAGATATTCAAAAGACGTACTTAACGACGAAAAAATCTGGGAAGTACTTACAAGAGAAAAATGGACAATCAGAACAAACGAAGGAGACCTTAAGGAAACAGATCCAAGGCTTTCATTTACAGATAAAGGAATTACAAAATGAGACTTAAAATTAGCATTATTGCTGCATTAGTTATTGTATTTTGCGGCACAACCACTTTCGCTCAAAAATTTCCGACAAATGAGCCGCTGCCGGTTGACAGCAAGTACAAAATTGGAAAGTTGGAAAACGGGATGACATATTATATCCGCGAAGCCAAAAATCCGGCAGGAAGGGCAGAATTCTTCATAATCCACAATGTTGGTTCGCTTCAGGAAGAGGATAGCCAAAGGGGCCTTGCCCACTTTTTGGAGCACATGGCTTTTAACGGAACTAAAAATTTTCCTAAGAAGAAGCTTCTTGAATATTTTGGAAGTGTTGGAGTAAAATTCGGAGCCAATATTAATGCATACACTTCGATGGAGCGTACTGTATACAATATTTCTGCGGTTCCTTCTTTGCAGCGCAGTACAATTCTGGACTCTGCACTGCTTGCGCTTCACGACTGGTCGCATTACATTTCTTGCGAACCGGCCGAGGTTGAGGCAGAGAGGGGTGTTGTCCGCGAAGAGTGGCGCAGGGGAGATGATGCCCGTTCAAGAATGATGAAGGGTATTATGAGAGTAGAACAGACAGGCTCTCGTTTCGCAACAAGAGATGTTATCGGCGACCCTAATATCATCAACACTTTTACACGCCAGACTCTTGTCGATTACTACAACAAATGGTATCGTCCGGATCTTCAGGCGATAGTTGTTATTGGCGACATCAATGCTGCTGATATTGAGAAACGTATTAAAGCGCGTTTCTCATCAATCCCAGGAAATGCAAATGGAGCAAAGAGGGAATTCTATACTGTACCTGAAAATATTGAACCAATTATTGGGTTTAATACTGACCCTGAATCAAAGGCTGTTTCTGTAAGGATGACAATTAAGCTGCCTATTCTTTCTGCTTCCGAGATGCAGACAAACAAGGCTGTTTATGAAGATGTTGTAAGAGGTGCCTTTTTGGAAATGTTTCGTACAAGATGCCAGGTTGCTTCGGAGAGTCAGGATTCTATGTTCCGTGTAGCTGTTCCTGTTTTTGGAGCAATAAGCTACGCTTCAAAAAGTTTTACTACTACTATGATGCCTACCAACAACAAAACAGTTTTCAAGGCGTTGAAAGGTCTGATGATTGAAGTTGAGAGAGCTCAGAAATATGGTTTTTATAAGGAAGAGTTCGATGATGCAATTGTGAGGGTAAAGAAGTCTATAGACCAGAATTACCTGAGGGCAAAAAATCCAAAGAACGACAGCATCACTCTTGAAGATATAAATGCAAACATTCCCAATATCCTCACAGAAAAAAATAGGGTGATAATATTTGCAGTTCCTGAGAGCGATAAGGTTTATCTGCCTACAAAAGAGCAGGTTCTTGACATGATGAAAGAGGTTAAAAACTCCGATATCGATAAATTCATTCCTGCAAGCGAGAAAAAACTGACAATTAACTCAAACCTCAAGCCTGCAAAGATATTGAGCGAGAGGGCCGTTACTTCAAAGGATCTTGGAATAGTATACGAAAAACAACTTGACTCGGCTACTGAATGGGTTTTTGAAAATGGAACCAAAGTAATATGGAAAGAAGAGGGAAGTAACAAAAAAGAGTTCAGAATGAGAGCGTTTAAAACAGGCGGATATTCAGTTCCTGCCGATGTTAAACAGCTTAAGGTTCTTGAAAGTTTCCTCACTTATTTCTCGGTAAATGGTCTTAATAAAGTTGATCTTCAGAAGTTGCTTGGCAAAAGCAGCGCATCTGTTAAACTTGATATGGGATACAGGCATGCGGGAATATCCGGCACATATATGGCAAAGGATTCTCTTGTGTTCTGGAACCTGCTTTACAGCTATTTTAATGATGTTTCTGTAGACGATCGCAGCCTGAATAACTTCAAGAATGCTCTATTAAAGAGTCTGGAGTCGGAGACAAGCGAGGCTAACAAGTATATGGATTCGGTAAATACGCTTAAGTATTCGTCGTTTCCGCTTAAAAAATGCTATACCAAAGACTTTGTGAAGTCAATCACCGCGGATTATATACTTTCTATGTATAAAGAGGTATTTACAAATGCCAATGGATTCACATTTGTAATTTCCGGACCAATGACTGCTGCGGAAGCAAAGACAACTGTGGCAAAATATATCGGTACGCTAAAAGGCGAAAAACCAGCCGTTGCTGTTAAGTACAGCTACAAGGAGCCGGTTATGAGAACTGGCGAGGTATCTCTCAGATATAAGGCCGAAAACATGTTAAGTTCCAAGGCTTCGGTTGACAGAATTTACTATGCACAGGTTCCTTACTCGCCTGAGACAAATATGTACTCGAAATTTATCACATACATTCTTCGCGAAAGATATATGAAGTCTATCCGCGAGGAGCGTGGAGGCACTTATCACGTAGGTGTAACCAACGATATGCTCAAGTTCCCACAGCCAAGTCTTCAGATTGCAATTGATTTTGATACCGACCCTAAGCTTGTAGATGAGCTTCTTCAGGTTGTTCAGGACGAGATAAATAATTTTATCAAAAACGGACCAACCGAGAAAGAGATGAAGGAGATAAAACTCTATCTGTCTAAAGTTTATCAGGACAGAAAAGAGGACACAAACTGGGTAGGTATAATCTCAGGTGCTCTTAAGTCAGAAGAGAATCTTTCACAATCGGAGGTAGCCATGCTTGACAAGACTACAGCCGCAGATGTTAAGAAATTTGCGAACAAAGTATTCAAGACCAATAACCGCTTGACATTTGTCTTCGAACCAAAAAAATAGTTAGTTAATTAGTAGTTAGTTAGTACCAATGCTTTTATTCAGTGAGGCT
>JAGDMC010000192.1 GCA_017860395.1 Bacteroidota bacterium
GTTCCATTTGAACAGGCAGATAAATTAAATCTGTCAAAAGGAGCAGAAAACTCACTTAAAATCATGTATCTGGAGGCACGTTCTCTTAAAGAGTTCAAACCGGGCCCTGTACACCTTCTTCTTGCAATTCTCAGGAGTGACGAAGGTGTTGCGACAATCCTGCTCAGGGATTCCAGAGTAACTTACGACAGCCTCAGGGCGACCATTAAAGGGAAGGAATTTACTCATCCTTTAAACAACTCCGCTTTTGACGAAGAGATGGACGCATCTTCAAAAGAGCCAAATCCGGAAAACGCTGCCAAAATTATTAAAAGCGCCCGTCCTCAAAGTGAAACTCCCGTACTTGACAGTTTTGGCTTTGATCTTACGAATGCAGCTCATCTGGGCAAGCTGGATCCTGTTGTTGGCAGAGATAAAGAGATTGAGAGACTTGCTCAGATTCTGGGCAGAAGAAAGAAAAACAATCCTGTTTTGATAGGAGAACCGGGAGTTGGAAAATCTGCAATTGCAGAAGGCCTTGCACTTAGAATTTCTCAGAAAAAAGTATCAAGAGTGCTTTTGAACAAAAGAATTATATCGCTTGATATAGGATCTATTGTTGCCGGTACTAAATACAGAGGGCAGTTTGAAGAGAGGATGAAGGCAATTTTGAACGAAATTTCAAAAAATCCTGAAGTAATTCTTTTCATTGATGAACTGCATACACTCGTAGGCGCAGGTGGTGCTTCCGGCTCGCTTGATGCCGCAAACATGCTTAAACCGGCACTTGCCCGTGGTGAAATTCAATGTATCGGAGCTACAACTCTCGACGAATTCCGCGAATACATAGAGAAAGACGGAGCTCTCGAAAGAAGATTCCAGAAAATAATGGTAGAGCCAACCAATTTTGAAGAGACTCACAACATACTTCTTAATATTAAAACAAAGTACGAGTCTCACCATAATGTCAAATATACCGACGAAGCTTTAATAGCATGTATAAGACTATCTCAGAGATATATAACCGACAGATGCCTTCCGGACAAAGCAATTGATGCTATGGATGAAGCCGGTTCCCGTGTACACCTGACCCACCTTAAGGTTCCTGATTCAATACTTTTAATGGAGCAGGAAATTGAACCAATACGCATTGAAAAAAGGTTAGCAGTAAGCAATAATCAGTTTGAAAAGGCGGCACAACTGCGCGATCTGGAAATGGCCAAAAGCGAAGAACTTGAAAAGGCTCAGAAGAGCTGGAACGAGGAACAGAATCTTCATCCACAGGAGGTGAACGAACATGATGTTGCGGAGGTTCTTTCAATGATTACTAGCGTTCCTATTCAAAGACTTGCAGAGAAAGAGGGAGACAGGCTCTCGAAGATGGGGGAAAATCTACGCAAAAGGCTCATCGGACAAGACGAAGCTGTTGACAAGGTTGTAAGAGCCATCCAAAGAAACAGGGCCGGGCTTAAAGACCCTAACAAACCAATTGGTACATTTCTGTTTCTTGGACCTACCGGAGTAGGAAAAACTCAGCTTGCCAAGATTCTTACAGAATATTTGTTCGATTCCGTGGATAACCTTATTCGAATTGACATGAGTGAGTATATGGAAAAATTCGCACTCAGCAGGCTTATTGGCGCTCCTCCGGGATATGTAGGATATGAAGAAGGCGGCCAACTTAGCGAAAAGGTAAGAAGAAAACCATATTCAGTAATTCTGCTTGACGAAATTGAGAAAGCGCACCCGGATATTTTCAACATTCTCTTGCAGGTACTTGACGAGGGCAGACTTACAGACAGCAACGGACGACATATAGATTTCCGCAACACACTGCTGATAATGACCTCCAACATAGGCAGCCGGGAGATTAAGGACTACGGAAGCGGGCTCGGATTCTCCAACGTTACTAAAAGGAACATCAGCGATAATACCCGTCACATAATTGAGAAAGCTTTAAAAAAGACCTTTTCTCCGGAATTCATGAACAGGCTGGATGAACAGATTCTGTTTAACGCCCTTACTAAAGATGATATTTGCAAAATTATTGATATTGAACTCAATGACCTGTTCAGAAGAATTGAACAGATTGGATATAAGTTAAATATCAGCGACGAAGCAAAAATGTTTGTGGCAGATCAGGGCTATGATCCTCAATATGGCGCAAGACCATTAAAAAGGGCAATTCAGAAATACATTGAAGATCTTATCGCAGAAGCAATTATAAGCGGTAAATTCAAATCCGGCGAGACATTGCTTGTTGAGGTTGATAAAGACAATTTATCTGAAGGACAGGCGCCTGAGAAACTTAAGGTTTCCTCTGTTACGAAGGATTAACGCATTTTTTTCATATAGCTCCGGAGAGTCTTCACCGAATTTTCTCCGGAGCTTTTTTATTGAAACCCGTTCAAACGTTACCGGATTTATAATAAAATCTATTGGCAATGTATATCCGGCAAACTTAAACCCTAGCTTTTTATAAACATCTCCTTCCGACCAGTCTCTGTCGGCATAGCTCATTATCTCCTGAGGAGACTGCTCATTCACAAAATAGTTCAGCAGCTTTCCCATCCCGCCCGCAACCCTCACTCCTCTCCTGCTGGCATATCTTACCCACTCGTATGAACTTATAATTTCGCCATCCCTGTTCATTGGCCTTGGAGAAGAAAAAGCAGCAACAGCAACCGGTTCATTCGAAATGTCCGGAAAAGTTTTATTCCCTTTTATTTCATAAAGTGCGTAATAATAGTTCGCACTTGTATGACCAAGTAAATGGTTACAATTTAAAAATGCTTTTGCAGTGTGGTTGTCGATTGTTCTTACTTCACAATTCCTGGCAAATATTGTCCGTGATTTTCCCAGGTTTACAAGAAGTCTTGATATTATAAGCTCATTTTTTGTCCTCCACTCGTCTTCATAAAGAGTTATATGTTTGTATCCGACTAGAGACAATTCCATTTCGGCAGCGTTTTCGGCCAAAACCGGCATAACTCCGGGAGAGTTTAGCTCCACAATTTCTATCGCCAGTTTAAATTTTTCAATGAAAAACAGACTGCCCTGCAACTTAAATTCAATATTCAGTTGGTTAAGAAAATTGCTGAATTCTAATGAGAAGGTGTTCAAAATTTCAGTATAATAATTTGAAATAACTTAATAATGGACAAAGGTAGCAGAAATTTTAATTCTCTTTTTTTCATTATTAATTTGGAAATAAAAGATTGTTGGCATATCTTTGCACTCCTTAAAACGGACGATTCAGTAGCTCAGCTGGTAGAGCACAACACTTTTAATGTTGGGGTCCTGGGTTCGAGCCCCAGCTGGATCACAAAAACAGAAACCAAGCAATCGCTTGGTTTCTTTGTTTTTGTAATCCAGCGCGACAAGCTCGCTTGGGAGCGATGGAGAACAAAAACAAAAGGATTTTGAGCGAAAGCGAAAAAACTGTTTTTGTGTGGGTAAGTAAAAAGACCCCGGGTCCGACGCAGCAGCCCTTCAGGCTGCAAGTCACGACAGCTGGATCACCGTCATCTCAACAACCATTACCATCCATGTTTGCGATCCAGCGCGACAAGCTTGCTTGGGAGCGATGGAGAACAAAAACAAAAGGATTTTGAGCGAAAGCGAAAAAACTGTTTTTGTG
>JAGDMC010000193.1 GCA_017860395.1 Bacteroidota bacterium
AACTGCTTTCTATCGGGCTCAATGAGTATCTGGTGCTTGGCAGAAAAAAGATAATAAGGTTCATTTACCATAAATATATAAAAGAACTATCTGAACAGAACGCGCTCATTAATAATAAAAATGGGAATAAAATCAAGCGGGGAATGAATCTTAAAATGGGAAAACTAATCTTCTATCTGTTTTTAGCAGATCTATACAGATATGAAAATGATAAACTTACTCATATCATAAATTTTAATTTTTTCCGGTATATTAATTCCTCTTTGAAAAGTGCAATTAATTTATTTCGATTTTCTTAACTAAAAAATAATATAGATTATTATAATATGGCTAATATAATAGACCTGACAACACACACTGACGCAAGAGGGAATTTGACTGTGATTGAAAAAGTCATCCCTTTTGATATAAAGCGAATTTTTTACATTTATGGAGTTGATGACTCAACTAGGGGCGGGCACCGGCACCATAAAACAATTCAGGCAGCTGTTTGTATTAAGGGAAGCTGTGTCATTCGAAGCAACAATGGTATTGAAGAGCAGGATTTCGTGCTGAATTCACCAAGTAAATGTTTGCTTATTGAACCTCAGGACTGGCACATTATGACTGATTTCACACCGGATGCGATTCTTATGGTTCTTGCATCTGAATTCTTCGACCGTAACGATTATATTTTTACTCCGTACGAAAGTAAGGGGTAGTTTATTAAATAAAAAAGTCTAAAATAATGATTAAAGTTTGGGATTACTTAAGTGAATATGCTACAGAAAAAGAGGAGATATTGTCTGCCGTTGAAGATGTTTTTAACTCTGGCTGGCTAATTTTAGGACAAAAGGTTAAAAGCTTTGAAGAAGCATATGCTGCATACTGCAATGTAAAATATGGAATTGGAGTAGCCAATGGAACAGATGCTATTTTCTTAGCATTAAAAGCTTTGGGAGTTGGATCCGGTGACGAGGTTATTACTGTTCCAAATACCGCGATTCCAACAGTATCTGCGATTATAAGCACCGGAGCAATTCCGGTTTTCGTTGATATCACGGAAGATACATATTTGATGGACACATCAAAAATAGAAGGTGTTATAACTAATAAGACAAAGTGTATTTTACCGGTTCACCTGTACGGCCAGTGCGTTGATATGGACGAGATCAGGCGTATTGCAACGAAACATCATCTCTTTATTCTTGAAGATTGTGCACAAAGTCACGGTGCTTTGTACAAAGGTGCAAAAGCTGGATCTATGTCCGATATATCAACTACTTCATTCTATCCTACAAAAATTTTGGGTGCCTACGGTGATGGTGGAATGGTTAATACCAATTCGGATGAACTCGAAAAGAAAATGCGTCGCCTTCGTTACTATGGCGCAGAAAAAACATATTACGCAATTGAACATGGATATAATTCCCGCTTAGACGAGTTGCACGCATCAATACTTCTTAAGAAGTTAGCACATATAGACTCATACATCGAAAGGAGAAGAGTTTTAGCCAAGCAGTACGACGAGTTATTAAAAGATTCCGGCCTGGTTACCCCGGTAAATGCTGCTTATGGAAGTCATGCATATCACTTATATGTAGTTCGTCATCCAGACAGAGACCGGATAATGGAGGAAATGAAAAAGCAGGATATTCTGTTAAATATTAGTTATCCCTGGCCAGTTCATACCATGACAGGGTATTCATATCTGGGATACAAAGAAGGCGATTTTCCGGTAACAGAAAAAATGGCAAAAGAGATATTCAATCTTCCAATGTATCCTTCTTTTACTAATGAAGAGCAGCAAAAAGTAATTTCTGCTCTTAAAACCATTATTTAATGGGAGTATATTTTAATATCAATCTTGAATTTAATCATAACGTACTTCTTCATAAGGTTGAAGATTCAATAAAATCGCGGCAAAAAGGATATGTTTGCGTCGTGGATGGCAATGTTTTAGCCACTACCCATCAGGATGATTCGTATAAAAAAATTATAAACGGATCAATTGTAAATGCATGCGACGGGAGTTCGATTGCAATTCTTGCCGGTTTAATACATCATGAAAGATTTACTACATTCACAGGGCCGGAGTTATTTACGGAATTAGTATCTAAAAATTATAAACAATATTTTTTAGGGAATACCGAAGAAAATCTCAATACTCTAAAGACAAAATTTGAAGAAGAGAGTTTTAACATGGAATTGTTTAAATTTCAATCTTTACCATTCAAAAGTGTAGAGGATTTTGATTATAATATTATTGCTAAAGACATTAACGATTTTTTACCTGATATTGTATGGGTCTCATTAGGTGCCCCTAAACAGGAGCGGTTTATATCAAAACTTCTTCCTGAAATAAAACAGGGGGTATTATTTGCAATTGGCGCTGCTTTCAATTTATACATAAACGATGATTGCAATAAAAGAGCTCCTGTTATTTTCCGTAAAATGCATCTTGAATGGATTTACAGAATTTGTCAGGAGCCAAAACGAGTGGGCAAAAGGGCACTTAACTATTTGAAAATTATTCCGGTAATAGTTATGAACGAGTTAAGAAAAGGCAAATAAAATATAGATTAATTAAATATGAAACAATTAATTAGAAATGTAAAAATAATTGGGACAGGTTCATACGTTCCTGAAAAAATATACACCAATGAGTATCTGGAAACAATTATTCCTACAACATCATCGTGGGTTTTTGAAAATGTTGGAATAAACGAACGTCACATTGCTGCCCCAAATCAGGCGACCAGTGATTTAGCAACAATTGCCGGGCAACGGGCGATTGACGATGCCGGTATTAAAAATGAAGACATCGATTTAATTATTGTTGCAACAGCTACACCCGACAGGAAAGCGCCGTCTACTGCAGCTTTTGTTCAACATAAGTTAAATGCAGTAAACGCTGCAGCTTTCGACATGAACGCAGTGTGCAGCGGGTTTTTGTTCGGTATGTCAGTTGCAAGTCAATATATTGCCAGTGGCGTATATAATAACATTTTAGTTATCGGTGCTGATACTTTTTCAAGAATCACAGATTGGACGAAAAGAGATGCTGTATTTTTTGGAGATGGTGCCGGTGCTGTTGTAATAACTTCGGCAAATATAACTGAAGGATTTCTTGCATACAGGATATATACCGATACCCAAAATGAAATGTTAGGCTTTACAATTCCTGGTGGCGGGTCTGAAATTCCATTGACTGAAAATAATCTGAATGAACAATATTTTCAGATGAATGGAAAATCCGTTTTCGCATCGGCAACACAGGCATTGCCAAAAGCAATCAATCAGGTTTTAATGGATACAGGCCTTTCAATTGATGATATTGACATTATGATTCCTCACCAGCCAAGTATCCGTATTCTTCAAAAAACAGCTGAGTTGATTGGTTTGCCATTTGAAAAAGTAATGACAAATATGGATAGATATGCAAATACTTCAGGTGGGACCATTCCTATTTTACTCGACGAAGTAAAGAAATCCGGCAAACTTAAAAGAGGAAATATAGTACTTTTTGCTGCTGTGGGCAGCGGTTGGACATATGGAGCGTCAATTATAAAATGGGCATAAAATGATAATAATTACAGGAGCATCAAAAGGTGTCGGCCGCTTTTTATTCTCCAAATTGAACCTATAATTCTACCCAAGAGGGTATTGAGAAAGATTTAGCCAATTATTACCGGATTGATATTACAGATTATAAAGCGGTTGAATCCTGGATATTATCTATAAAAACTTCACTGAAAGAGATAGTATTATTGAATTGTGCGGGTATTTCATATAACTCATATGCTCATAAAGCCGATATAGATAAATGGAACAAGGTTATTGAAGTAAACTTAAACGGGACATTTAATGTAATCCGGAATATTTTGCCCATAATGCGTGAACAGTCATATGGCCGCATTATTAATTTTTCTTCGATAGTGACTTCTTTACCAACACCCGGAGTAAGTGCATATGCTGCATCTAAAGCCGGGTTGATTGGTCTGACAAAGTCTCTTGCTGTTGAAAATGCGTCTAAAAGAATAACAGTTAATGCTATTAATTTAGGTTATGCAAATATAGGAATGGGTCTT
>JAGDMC010000194.1 GCA_017860395.1 Bacteroidota bacterium
AGTTGCCTCCTGTATTCCTTTCTTCGGCAGAAACCGGTAAAGGGAGAGAGGAGATATTGGATTATATTGCTAGTATAATTGATAAAAAAACAATACAATAGTTATGGACCACCAACATCAGATAAAGATTTTTTCCTGCAGGAGCTCCAGATATTTGGCCGAAAGGATAGCAGCTTCGCTTAAACTTGATCTTGGAAAATCTTCTGTCACAGTTTTTAGTGACGGAGAGTTTCAGCCAGCCTTCGAAGAGAGTGTACGGGGAGCAACTGTATTTATCGTTCAGTCTACTTTTCCGCCGGTTGACAATATATTTGAACTGCTGCTGATGATTGATGCTGCACGCAGGGCGTCGGCATACAAGGTAATTGCTGTAATCCCTTATTTCGGATGGGCACGTCAGGACAGAAAGGACCGTCCAAGAGTTCCGATAGGAGCGAAAATGGTTGCCAATCTTCTTGATGCAGCTGGTTGCGACAGAGTTATGACCGCCGATCTTCATGCCGATCAGATTCAGGGGTTCTTTGATTTCCCTGTTGACCATATCTACGCAAGTTCAATATTTCTTCCCTACCTTAGGGACCTTAAGCTGGAGAATATGTCAATTGCCGCGCCCGATATGGGGGGGGCAAAAAGAGCAAATGCCTATTCAAGAATACTGGGATGCCCGCTTATTATCTGTCACAAATCGCGCGAGAAGGCAAATGTTGTGGGTTCAATGACTGCAATAGGTGATGTTGAAGGAAAGAATATCGTAATAATTGACGATATGATTGATACCGCCGGTACAATCACAAAAGCTGCAGACATGCTGATGGAGAGAGGAGCTGTGAGCGTGAGGGCACTTGCCACCCATGCCGTTCTGTCCGGACCGGCATATGAAAGAATTGCAAAATCGGCACTGGAAGAGGTTATAATATCGGATACCATTCCGCTTTCATGCGACCCTAATCTGGACAGAACAAAGATAAAGGTGCTTTCGGTAGCGGATATCTTTGCAGATGTTATTGACAAGGTTTACAATTACAAATCTATAAGCACAAGTTTTATATTTTAAATATGTTTGATACAGATATCGATATTCTACACGACAGGCTTGTCGGATCTGTCAGAACTTTTTTTCGCGATGCCGGAAGAGAAAAAGCTGTTGTAGGCTTATCCGGAGGAATTGATTCTGCAGTCGTAATGGCACTTGCCGTGAGGGCACTGGGGAAGGATAATGTTCATGCACTTCTTATGCCATCGCCCTATTCAACGCTGCACTCTGTAACGGACGCAGTTGAACTCGCAGAAAATCTTGATGTACAATACAATATAGTTCCTATCGAAGGGGTTTTCAACAGGTTTACAAAGGAGATGGACGACCTGTTTGACGGTGAAACAAAGCGCATCACCATAGAAAACCTTCAGGCAAGGATTCGGGGCGTTATCTTAATGGCCTATACGAACCAAACCGGCTCTCTTTTGTTGAATACATCAAACAAAAGCGAAGTTGCAATGGGTTACGGTACGTTATACGGCGACCTCACAGGTGCTTTAATGGTACTTGCAGATGTATATAAACTTCAGGTTTACAGCCTTGCAAATTATATAAACAAAGAAGGAACCGTTATCCCGTATTCAATTATCACAAAGGAACCCTCTGCGGAATTGAGCGAAAATCAGAAGGATAGCGATACGCTTCCGGTCTACTCGGTTTTGGACCCAATTTTGCATTCAATATTTGAAGAGGGGAAAAGTGAAGAAGAACTAATTGCTTGCGGTGCAGACAGAAACCTCATTAACCGCATACACCATATGATGAACTCTGTCAAATTCAAAGTTCATCAGCTTCCGCAGATGATCCAGACGGGTGACCATCCTCTGCTTCCTAATGAGAAGTGTCTCTACTATCCGTTATAATTAATCCGGTTAATATTATGTCAATTATACTTTTATCCATTTTACTTGTTGGTTTGTGTGTTTTCCTGCTCTCTTTCAATATTATCTTCAGGAAAGATGGCAAATTCCCCGATAAAGAGATTGGGAGCAACAAGGAGTTGCGCAAAAAGGGTTTGATGTGTGCCAAGGCGGAGGAGAAAATCCTCTGGAAGAAAAAAAAGAGTGGGTCTCTTAATGTAAAATATGACCCTTTATCAGGCAGCTGTTCAAGCTGCTCAACATGCAGCACAGGCTGCGAAGAGTGTTAAATTATGAGTATTGTTGCTATTGTAGGACGCCCGAATGTAGGCAAATCCACCCTTTTCAACCGCCTTGTGGGTATGAGGAAGGCTATTGTTGATGAAGTTTCGGGGGTTACCCGTGACCGTCATTACGGCCGTTGTGAGTGGACAGGGAAAGAGTTTTCGGTTATAGATACCGGAGGCTATGCCATGAATTCAGACGATGTGTTTGAAGAAGAGATTCGCAAACAGGTTCACCTTGCTATTGAAGAGGCAGATGTTGTTCTTTTCCTTTGCGAAGTTGGAACAGGAATTACGGATTTTGACGAGATGATTGCCAATATCCTCCGCAGAAGTAAAAAACCAATTATAATGGTTGCCAACAAGGTTGATACAGGGGACAAGATATTTGATACCCATGTGTTCAATTCGTTCGGCCTCGGCGAACCATTTGCCATTTCATCGGCAAGCGGAGCAGGAACAGGCGACTTACTGGACAAGGTTCTTGAACTGCTTCCGGACGAGCCGGATCACGACGAGGACAAACCGTCAATTCCTCACATTGCTATCGTAGGAAAGCCAAATGTTGGCAAATCTTCGCTCACTAATGCATTGCTTGGCGAAGAGAGAAACATTGTTACTCCGGTTGCCGGCACAACAAGAGACTCTATTGCCACACACTACAATAAGTTCGGATACGACTTCATGCTCGTGGATACCGCGGGTCTGAGGAAAAAAAACAAAGTAAAGGAAGATCTGGAATTTTATTCTGTAATGCGCTCACTGAGGGCAATTGAAAGTTCAGATGTGTGTATACTTATGATGGACGCCACTCTGGGTGCCGAAGGTCAGGATATGTCAATATTCAACCTGATCATAAAGAATAAAAAAGGCTGCGTGATTGTTGTAAACAAGTGGGATACAGTCGAAGACAAAAACTCAAATACAATGAAGGAATTTTCGGCAAAAATCATTGACCGGATAGCTCCCTTCACCGATGTTCCCCTCATTTTCACGTCTGTAATTAACAAACAGCGGATTCTTGACGTACTCAAAGCTGCTGCCGAAGTTTCCGAAAACAGGGCACGCAGGGTTCCCACTTCAAAACTGAATGATGTGATGCTTGAGGAGATAGCCAAGTTCCCTCCTCCTTCAATTAAAGGAAAGTTTGTCAAGATTAAATACATGACCCAGCTTCCAACTCCGTCTCCTTCCTTTGTGTTTTTCTGCAACCTTCCCCAATATGTGAGAGAAGACTACAAAAGGTATCTCGAAAACAAACTGCGCAAGCATTTCAACTTCACAGGAACACCTATTCAGATATTTATGAGGCAGAAGTAAAGTTTCCCGATCTTGGAATCTTTACGGTAAAGTTTGCACCTCCCAAAACATCAGAACGGCTATAGTCTATCGATCCCTGGCTCTGTTCCATTATGCT
>JAGDMC010000195.1 GCA_017860395.1 Bacteroidota bacterium
GGAGCTTCAGGAGCAGAGTTCTACTATCTTAAAGGTAACGGAATTTGTAACTGTAAACGACCTGTCTGTTATGATGGACGTTCCTGTTACAAGGGTTATCGAAGCTTGTATGAATCTTGGTCTTATGGTTTCTATAAATCAGAGACTTGATGCCGAAGCAATGGTTCTTGTGGCCGAAGAATTCGGATTCACCGTTGAATTTGTTACTGCAGACTTACAGGGAACAGTTAAGGTAGAAGAAGATACCGAGGACAAACTCATTTCACGCCCTCCTATTGTTGCCGTAATGGGACACGTAGACCACGGAAAAACATCCCTGCTCGACTATATCCGTAAAGCAAATGTTATTGCAGGAGAAGCAGGGGGAATTACCCAGCATATCGGGGCATATAACGTTATGCTTCCGGGCGGTCAGAGAATTACATTCCTGGATACTCCGGGTCACGAGGCGTTTACCGCGATGCGTGCCCGTGGAGCGAAAGTGACAGACATTGCAATTATTATTATTGCAGCAGACGATGCCGTGATGCCACAAACACGTGAGGCAATCAACCACGCACAGGCTGCAGGCGTTCCGATGATTTTTGCAATAAACAAGATAGACAAGCCCGGAGCAAATACAGAAAGGATTCGCGAACAACTCGCAAATATGAACCTTCTTGTAGAGGACTGGGGCGGAAAATACCAATGTCAGGAAATCTCTGCAAAACAGGGATTGAATGTCGATAAATTGCTTGAAAAAATCCTGCTCGAATCTGAGATGCTCGACCTTAAGGCAAATCCGGACAAGAGAGCACACGGAACAGTAATTGAATCGTCTCTTGACAAAGGCAGGGGTTACCTTGCCACAGTACTGGTTCATGCAGGAACGATGAGAGTCGGGGATATTATCCTCAGCGGAAGTCATACCGGCAAGTTAAAAGCCATGTACAACGAGCGCGGTCAAAAGGTTACAGAGGTAGGACCTTCCACTCCTGTATCCATTCTTGGTCTTAACGGAGCACCTGCTGCCGGAGAGTTGTTTAATGTAATGGAAGACGAGAAAGAGGCAAGGGACATTGCAAACAAACGCGAACAGCTCATCCGTATACAGGGAAAAAACTCTCAAACGAAGAGGTTCATGTAAATGTAATTCACAAAGCTGTTGGAGCCATCTCGGAAAGCGATGTTCTTTTGGCAGCTGCTTCAAATGCAATTATTATCGGGTTCCAGGTTCGTCCTTCGTCAAATGCGCGTAAGATTGCAGAGAAAGAACAAATTGAAATTCGTCTCTACTCTGTAATATATGATGCAATAAACGAAGTGAAAAGCGGTATCGAAGGTATGCTTGCTCCTGAAGAGAAAGAGGAAATTACAGCAACAACCGAAGTTCGTGAAACATTCAAGATTTCGAAGGTTGGAACAATTGCAGGTTGTATGGTTAAGGAAGGGAAACTCAGCCGTAATGCAAAAATCCGCCTGATACGCGATGGAATTGTAATATTCAGCGGGTCGCTCGGTTCACTCAAGAGGTTTAAAGACGATGTGAAGGAGGTTGCATCCGGTTACGACTGCGGTCTTAACATAGACGGGTTCAACGATATTAAGGTTGGCGACATAATCGAAGCCTACACAATAGTTGAAGTGAAGAGAAAACTTTCGTAAAGTTTTTGAATCAGAAAACGGAACAGAGCCGGGGGTTAAACAATATTAACTTCCGGCTCTATTTCTATATTGAAACGTTCTTTTACTGCCTGCTGAATTTCATGGGCAAGGGCAAGAAGCTCCTCTCCCTTTGCTCCTTCGTATGCAAGAAGAACCAATGGCTGGTTTTCATGAACCCCAACATTACCAAATCTTTTTCCCTTAAACCCACAGTTGTCTATGAGCCATGCTGCAGGAACTTTGCAAAAGCCTTTGGCAGCCGGGAATATTTTAAGTGATGGATTGTCTTTCTGAATAGAGAGGGCAAGCTCTTCCTGTATCACCGGATTTTTGAAGAAACTCCCCACGTTCCCAACAACTGCAGGGTCCGGAAGTTTTGTGCGGCGTATGTCAATAACAATATTCCTCACATCGTTTATAGTTGGCTGTTCGATGCTTTCCAAAGCGCGGGTGAGATCGGCATAGCTGCTGTTGACAACAGGCACTTTGGACAAAGAGAACGTCACGAAAGTTATGGCAACTTTACCTTTAAGTTCATTTTTGAAAATTGAATCCCTGTATCCGAATTTACATTCGTCTCCTTTGAGGCTCTTTACTGCACCGCCTGCAAGCTCTACAAATTCTACCTTTACAATTGTATCTTTTGCTTCGGACCCGTATGCGCCTATATTTTGAACCGGAGCCGCACCAACACAACCCGGTATGAGAGACAGATTTTCAAGCCCGCCCCATCCTCTGTCCACAGCATAAGCAACAAGGTCATCCCACTCCACGCCTGCTCCCACTCTCAGCAAAACAGTATTTTCATCGTCTCCTGTTATTTTTATCTCCATCATGTCCGGATGAATGAGCAGACCGTTGTAGTCGCCTTTAAACAGAATATTTGAGCCTGACCCGGTAACCATTTTGTCAATGGATTTAAAGTCCTCAGTTGAAATAAGTTCCTGAAGTTCCTCAACCGATGAAGGAGCGGCATACCAGTCGGCGAGAACCCTGAATCCTAAAGTATTAAGCTTCTTTAAATCTTTTTTCCATTCAACTTTACAAGTCATATCTTTTATCCTGTTTTTTATAAGTTCCGCGCCAATTACATTCTGAGACTCCTTGGCAACATCCTCTTTTATGTATTTGTGGGTGTATGCAAACCGGCAGATGTAGCGCATTATAACTATGAGAAGAAGTATCGCTATGGCTGCAATTTCCGAAAAAAGCTGTTCACTGATGAGCCCTTGTGCTGCAAACAGCTCCGGGTCTTCGGTAATGATTCTGTCCAGTTCCTTATTTGGCACCCCGGACATCTTCTTTGCAAAGTCTGTACGCGACCATTTTCCTGTAACAACGCCATCGTTGATGTAAACCATTCCGCCATTGGAGCGGTTCATGGAAATGAGCGTTTTTATATCTGCATGAAATATCCCAAACGGAATATTGTATCTGGCGGCAATGCTGTCAATATCAGCTGCCGAAGACCCAAAAAGCGCATAATTATGCACGCCTTTTGCGGCGAGCGAATTATAAAGGCCGGACATGGCCGAAAAATCTTCTTTCGACAATTTTTCCGGATATGGAACCGAATATATGAAAACAATTTTTTGAGAAAGTATCGAGTCGGTAATGTAGTTTCCGTTTCTGTCGGAAATCGCAAAATCGATTATACTGCTTTTTAAAGAGGAGTTTACAGGTGTGCTCTTTGAATCAACAAAAGTCCATGTAGAATCGGGGAGGTTGTCCAGTTTGAAGCTTTCTGTTTTCCCGTTTTTGGAGTAATATAATGTTGTTTCAAATGCAGGTGCCTCCGGATTTTTGAGACTCAGGATTTCCTCCTTGATATCTGTGCCAACCCTGTACGGAAGGAAGTCTATTACAGGCAGGTGCCTGTATGAATAGACAGAGATAAAAACAATCATAACTGCATAGACTCCAACAAATCCAAGCTCCCAGTTTTTGGGCGCAATAGGGATAAAGTTCCCCCTCTCGAAATAGAGGAAAATTGCAATTATGAATAATACTATATTCTTATTGAACGTTTGCCAGTTTGTGAGTTTGATTACCTCTCCAAAACATCCGCAATCGGTTATCGGGTCAAAAAGAGCAAGGAACAGAGTAAGAACTGTGAAGAAAGATATAAATACAAGCGCAGATTTGCATGCAAACTTCATCCTCAATCCAAGAAGCAGCGATATACCTATAAGCATCTCAGCACCGGCAAGGAATGCGCCAAATATCATAGAAATAACCGTCAAGTTTTCTATCCCTACGATTTTGAAATACTCGCTCACAATGAGCCCGCCTCCAACAGGGTCAATGAGCTTTACAAATCCCGCAAACAGGAAGGTAAAGCCTAAAATAAGCCTGGCTAATGCTCTGAATAATTTCATATCTCAATATGAGTTTTGATAAGGTTGAATATATCGGAAGCCGGCAGCATATCTCCGTTGCTGTCCGAACACTCTATGCGTACAAACCCCGGGTCGCGTTTACATTCCTTAAGATAACGCTCACGAACCTTAGACTGAAAATCGATGCTTGCCTCGTGAATATCTTTTTTCCCTTTGAGATATTCTCTGTCGTCACCTGCCCTGCTTTCGCTCAGTTTTTTATCTACAAAGTTGAGCGGAACATCCAGAAACAAGTTCAAATCCGGCTTTGGAATTGCAAATTTTGTGTATTCGGTGTCGAATATCCAGTCTCTTAGATTTTCTGCTTCCTCCTTGTCTTTTACCTTGGCGCACTGGAAAGCAATGTTTGAATAAAGGTATCTGTCAAGAATTACACAATATCCCTCTTTAAGCCACTCCATAATCATATCCGCGGCGTCCTTCCTGTCGCCGGCAAAAAGAAGAGCAATTAAATACGGATGAACCTGATCTATGCTTCCAAGGTCTCCTCTTAAAAAACGCGCTATCAAATCG
>JAGDMC010000037.1 GCA_017860395.1 Bacteroidota bacterium
CCTGCTACCATAAATGGAAAGCATGACATAGAGATTAAAATGGATAATAAGAAGTTTGGAGGTTCCGGCTTTGAAATTGTAAAAAACCATTTTTCCCTCGCCGCACCTGAAATTAAAGTTGCGAACAATAAGATTTCATGGAATAAAATCGATGGTGCTATTTATTATCTTTTATACAAAAACGGCGAACTTCCGGTAAAGACACAGGAACTTAGTGCAGATATAAATCCTGATGATGCATCTGAATACAAAGTGAGCGCTGTTGATTCTCTTGGCTGGGAATCATTCACCGGAGAACCGGTACTGTCTGTTCCGGACAAGAATATAATTACAATTGACCTGAATGAGAACGGAAAACCGTATTCGGAAATTTCAACATCCGTCAATAAAAACCTTCATCTGAAGACTGTAGCAGATACAGACGGCAAATATATTTTCAGGCTGCGCTATGCCAACGGGAGCGGCCCATGGAATACCGACAATAAATGTGCAATCCGGACCCTCAGGTTGAATGGGGAAATAATCGGCACGCTTGTATTCCCCCAAAGAGGCGAGGCATCTTGGAACGACTGGGGCTGGTCAAATTCCTATATACTTAATTTAAAGAAAGGCGTAAACTCAATTGATATATCCTTCGAAGAGTGGAACAATAACATGAACCAGCTCGTGAATAAAGCACTTCTGGATTACGCCGAATTAATAAGATTATAATAAATCAGAGAAAAAGCAGAAAAAATTTTTTAATTAGCCTCTACTAACTATATTTGCGCCATGGAAATTCTGGTAAAGCAAATATTGAAACTGTCTCACATGATTGGGCAAATGGAAGAAGCTGCCATAGAGCAATTTAACTTCTCAAATCTCACTCACACCCAAATGCATTACCTTGAAACCATCAGCTTGCTGAGTAATCCGAACATTACAGAACTTGCTGCGTATATGGAACTCTCAAAACCTACTGTTAAAGTAGCTATTGACAAGCTGATTGAGAAAGAATTTATTTTCAAGGTCCGCTCGGACGAAGACAGGAGAAGTGCTCATATACATCTTGCAGAAAAAGGCAAACTGATTAACCAGATGCACGATTACGCCCACAAAAGAATCGCAGAAGAGTTTGGAAACAAGCTAAATAACGATGAAATTGAGCTTTTGGTCAAATTACTGATTAAAGTATTAAAGGACAAATAATTTTTTTGGAAATATAGTTAGCCTGTACTAATTAAATAAACATCAATTTTCTATGAACACATCATTCAGTGCCGGAAATTTACACGGTCTTTCGGATATGGAAGTTGCTCAAAAGATAGCAAAAGAAGGTTACAACGAATTGCCGTCTTCAAAGCCTAAAAATGTTTTTAATATTGCTTTTGGAGTCGTTAAGGAACCAATGTTTATCCTGCTGGTTGCGTGCGGATCACTATACATGTTATTGGGCGATATACAGGAAGGACTCATGCTGCTCGGGTTTGTTTTCTTTGTAATGGGCATTGAATTTTATCAGGAGAAAAAGACAGAAAAGGCTCTTGATGCGCTCAAGGATCTGGCAAGTCCAAGGGCTCTTGTAATACGGGAAGGAAAAACAATCAGAATTGCCGGCAGAGATGTAGTAACAGACGACATAATAATTCTTCAGGAGGGTGACCGCGTTCCTGCGGATGCTGTTGTCCTTGACTGTGTAAATCTGATGGCAGACGAATCCCTTCTTACAGGAGAATCAGTTTCTGTAAGGAAAAGAATAATTAAAGAAGGAGAGCAGGCATTTATTCCGGGAGGAGATGATATACCTTATGTATATTCCGGGTCAATGATTGTACAGGGGAACGGAGTAGTAAGGGTAACTGCAACCGGAATGAACACAGAAATCGGAAAGATTGGTAAAGCACTGGAATCAATAGTTGAAGAGCCCACTCAGCTCAAAAGAGAGATGGGCACGCTTGTCAGGCGCCTTACGATAATTGGTGTAACGCTGTGTTTTATTGTTATTGGCGTATATTATTTAACCCGTGGCGACTTAATCAACGGATTTCTTGCCGGTATTACCCTTGCCATGGCCATGCTTCCCGAAGAGTTCCCTGTCGTTTTAACAATATTTCTGGCTCTGGGTGCATGGAGAATCTCCAAAAAAAATGTACTTACCAGAAAACCGGCTGCTATTGAAACCCTTGGTTCTGCAACTGTTCTTTGCACAGACAAGACAGGCACTCTCACTCAGAATAAGATGACTGTAACTAAGCTTTTCAATGGAAAAGATATTTTTGAAATCGTAGAGGACCATCATTTTCCGGAGCCTTTTCACGAAATAATCGAATACGGCGTTCTGTCCAGTCAGGCAAATCCTTTTGACCCTATGGAAATGGCAATAACAAATACCTTAAACAGCCACTTGCAAAATACCGAACATGTTCATGAAGACTGGCTCATGGAGAAAGAATATCCACTTTCCAGAGAGTTGATGGCTATGTCCAGGGTGTTTACAAATACCGGCACCGGGGAAAAAGTTATTGCTGCAAAAGGAGCCCCCGAAGCTATTTTTGATCTCTGCCACCTGGATAAAGAGAGCTTAAATGGTTATAAGCGAGGAGTGGAAGAGATGGCAAATTCCGGATTGAGAGTATTGGGCGTGGCAAAAGCAAAGCTCACTCAGGAACAGGAAAATCTTCCTCTGGTACAGCACGATTTTGATTTCGAGTTTGTAGGTTTGATTGGGCTTTCCGATCCTATAAGAGAGAGTGTCCCTATGGCTGTAAGCGAGTGCTATCAGGCAGGAATCCGGGTTATAATGATTACCGGAGACTATCCTATAACTGCAATCAATATTGGAAAAGCAATCGGACTCAAAAACCCCGAATTATGCATTTCCGGGCCGGAACTTACAACAATGTCGGAAGAAGAACTTTCTGTGAGAATTAAAGATGTCAATATTTTCGCACGGGTAATTCCGGAACAAAAACTCAAAATCGTAAATGCGCTTAAGAGGAATGGCGAAATTGTAGCCATGACAGGAGATGGTGTAAATGATGCTCCTGCCCTCAAAGCATCAAACATAGGTATCGCAATGGGAGACAAAGGTACCGATGTAGCAAGGGAAGCCTCTTCTCTGGTACTGATGGACGATAATTTTTCATCAATTGTTGGTGCTGTGAAAATGGGGCGGAGAATTTTTGACAATCTTCAAAAAGCGTTAGGTTATATTTTTGCAATACACGTTCCAATAGCAGGACTCTCTCTCATACCTGTCCTTTTCGCAGATATGCCACTCATACTGTGGCCGGTGCATATTGTATTTCTTGAGCTGATTATTGACCCTGCCTGTTCAATAATTTTTGAAATGGAGAAAGAGGAAAAAAATGTAATGTCCAGGCCCCCAAAGGATATAAAAGAACCATTCTTCGGAGCGAAAAAGATTTTGCTAAGTTGCACTCAGGGTGTGGGTATTTTAATTATCAGCATGCTCGTATATTTCATAGGATTAGAATCCGGATATTCCGAAAAGGCAGTAAGAACACTCTCTTTCGTAACATTAATTGTTGCAAATATTGCTGTTATTTTATCCAACCGCTCGTGGACAAACAGTATTTTCAAAATCCTGGTTACACCAAATAAAGCTGTAAAATGGGTTGTGGGAGGTGCTCTGTTCTTTCTGATTCTGATTTTAAATGTTCCTTTTCTTATCAATCTCTTTCAGTTTGAAAAAGTTGGTTTTATGGAACTTGTCATTTGTGCCTTCGCCGGACTTTTCAGCATTGTGTGGTTTGAAATTTACAAATATGTATCAGCTAAAAGGAAAAAAGCTATCTTGTAGTCATGAAAACTAACATGAAAACAAAAGATGGCAAAACTGCTGTAGTTTTTGGTGCAACAGGTCTTGTTGGAAGCGAAGTAGTCAAAGAACTTTTAAACCGCCCGGAGTACACAAAAGTAATAGCAGTTGTGAGAAACCCGTTTCCTCTCTCGCATCCTTGTCTTGAGTTTTTCATAATACCGGACTTTTCAAAGCTTTCAGAGACAGCCCTGAGCCTTACTGCAGACGAATATTACTGTTGCATTGGCACTACTATAAAGGCGGCGGGGTCAAAAGAAAATTTCCGCCGGGTAGATTTGTTGATCCCTCAGCAAATTGCCAAGCTGGCACATAAACTCGCTGTTCCTTCATTTGTTATTGTGTCCTCTATTGGCGCCGACGTAAAATCCTCCAATTTTTATCTGCATACAAAGGGAGAGATGGAACGTAGCATCCGCGTAATTTACAGAGGAAACCTGAAGTTTGTACGGCCATCGCTTCTTATGGGAGAGCGCACTGAATTTCGTTTAGGAGAGCGCGTTGCCATAATTTTCATGAAACTGTTCAGTTGGATGCTTGTCGGGCCTCTCAGGAAATACAGAGGGATTCGCCCTCAGAAAGTAGCGGCTGCAATGATAGATATTGTAAAAAGTACAGGCGGCAAAATTGTATTTGAATCGGAAGATATTTTATAGATTCGTTTTTTTCCACACGCCTGTCATCTCTGCGATATACAGTTTATGAACATTCCCCTTTTTCCCGTATACTGTATCAAAGATATCCCTGTCTAAAAAAAACTCTTCCGAAAGCATTCCCGCATAAAGTTTTTTACATTCAATCACAAGTCCTGCCTCTGTAAATGCGGGATTTCCGGAATCGGTAAAGCAAGGAGTCAAAGAGGCTTCAGCAACTTTATTGCAGTCTCTCCCTGATTTTGTTCCACAAATATTTAATGCTTTCCTATATTTTTCATCAAAAAAAGTGAGCGTGAAATTCTCATACTTTTCCACAAACTCAAACGTATATCTTTCCGGCCGTATAAAAACAAACGCCACAGGCCTGTTCCAGAGATATCCCACTCCTCCCCAGTTAGCGGTCATCGTGTTAAATTTCTCTTCGTTTCCGGCTGTAACAAGCATCCAGTCGTCAGAAATGAGTTTTATAAGATTCCCGTCAATAATTTTGGGGTCAATTTTTTCGTATCCAAGATTTTCCATGTTGCTAATATTTTTATAGGATAAAAATAACTATAATTATCCGCAAAAAGTCAACAAGCAAATAAGTACTGAAGATTTTTTGGCACTCGTTTTGATTAGTGCTACTATGAATATCTTATATTAACAACATATGGACAAGATTAGCAGGCGGAAATTCATTGAACGACTACTCGTATATAACACTACTATCCTATTGGGGGGAAGCCTTTTTGCAGCATGCTCGAAAGATTTTCTGGACAACGAAACAGATGGCGTTACAGGAGCAACAACTGCCGGCAATCTTAAATATGTTCCCATACAAACAGGCAACCCGGCTATTTCAAGGTGGCCCGATAAGTGCAAACAATGCGGAGAATGCATAGAAGCATGCGCCGAGAAACAAAAGGTGTTCGGAACTTATAATGCAACCTCATCAAAACATGTATGCATACATTGCGGAACATGTGTCATTACATGTGAAAAAAACGCATTAACAGAAAAATATAACTGGCAGGATGTCCTAAAGGCAATAGATGACCCCACAAAAATAGTCATAGCCTCAACATCACCTTCTGTTCGCGTAGGAATAGGAGACTATTTCGGAATGACAACAGGGTCTTTTTTACTTGAGAACCTTGTCGGTTCTTGCCGCGCAGTAGGTTTTGATTATGTTCTCGATACGAACTTCAGTGCCGATTTAACAATTATGGAAGAGGCAGGGGAACTTCAAAAAAGAATCACAGAGAACGCAAACATGCCTCAGTTTACCAGCTGCTGTCCGGCATGGATAAAATATGTGGAGATATATTATCCTTCCCTGCTCAAACATATTTCAACCGTACGAAGCCCTATAGGTATGCAGGGCGCAATGGTAAAAAGCTACTTCGCACAAAAAAAGGGAATCGACCCAAAAAATATAATTCACGTGGCAATTACACCATGTACAGCAAAAAAATATGAAATTGGGCGTTCGGAACTCACAACAGACGGGATGCGCAGTACAGACCTGGTAATTACAACCAATGAGCTTGCCATAATGTTAAAACAACGCAATATCAACCTCTCTTCACAAAAAGGCAGCTTCGATACACTCATGGGAGCGGCGTCGGGTGGAGGTATTATTTTCGGTAACACCGGTGGAGTGACACGGGCAGCAATCCGAACTGCATATTACAATATCACCGGGTCAAATCCTCCGGCAAACCTGATGGAGCTAAAAGAGGTTCAGGGCCTCACCGGTCTTAAAAGTGCAACGGTAAATATTGGCAACATAGCTCTTAAAGTTGCCGTTTGTTACCAGATGGCCAATGCTAAAACGCTTCTTGACCAGGTTAAGAACGGCACCTGCCAGTATGATTTTATTGAAGTGATGGCCTGCAAGGGCGGATGCGTGGGCGGAGCCGGACAAAAGGCAGGAAGTACAACAATTGATAAAAGGATTACTTCATTAAATTCTGCCGATATTCAGTCTGCAACAAGGTACTCTCATGAGAATCCTGAAATTATTTCCATATACAGGGATTTCCTCGGAGAAGTAGGCGGGGTAAAGGCAAAACAATATATTCACACATCTTATTATAATAAATCGAGTGAAATAATTTAATAAAATAGTGAATAATCAAAAAATAATATTACATTGCCGACTCAAATTAATTCAAATAATGAACAACGGAACAGTAAAATTTTTTAATGAAACAAAAGGATTTGGCTTCATTAAAGACTCAAATTCACAGAAAGAGTATTTTGTACACTCAAACGGTTTAAAAGACAAAATCAAAGAGAACGACGAAGTTACTTTCGACCTTGAAGAAGGCAGAAAAGGATTAAATGCAGTAAATGTAAAACGAGCATAGTCAATTTTATACACAAGCATATGATTTTTTAAAGCCTTACAGAAATAGTAAGGCTTTTTTATTACATTAACACATCAAAAAACAATTTAAAAAATATTTATGGCAAGATCGCAGGAGACATTGAAAAAGAAAGATGTAAAAAACAAAAAAGACAAAAAGAGGAAAGAGAAAGAGCAGAAAAAAATCGGCCGCAGGGAGAATGATAAAAAGAGCAGCTTCGAGGACATGATTGCTTATGTCGATGAATTCGGAGGAATAAGTTCAACACCTCCCGATCCGGACAAAAAGAAAAATGTCATTTTATCTGAGACTATTGAAATAAGCACACCCAAGCAGGACTCAACTCTTAATGCGGATCCTGTGAGAAAGGGTATTGTCACCTTCTTTAACGACTCAAAAGGTTACGGATTTATTAAAGACTCCGAATCCCAGGAAAGCATCTTCGTGCACGTCAACAACCTGCTGGAAGAGATCAAAGAAGGCAATGTAGTTAATTATGAAGTAGAAAGGGGCCCCAAGGGATACACCGCTACTCAGGTTAAAGTTTGCCGTTAAAAGGCAAACCTCCACACAAGCTTCGCAGCAGCATTCGTTTGCTGAACTCTTCTGTAAGGAAGTCTTTCACCATAGTTTTGGTTAATCACAAAATAAAAATCACTCCCTATTTTTGGTATCCAGTGTAACCGGAAATTAAATCCGAGTATATCTTCCTCGCTGTTCCATTGTGCGAATAGCGAAATGTTAAGCTTCGTATTAAAAGAATACCTTATCCGTCCTGACAGTTCGTTTGTAATAAGATTACCCTGAGGCAGATCAAGGTCGTTATATGAATATTCTGCCTCTAAATTAAGGTGCCTGTTAATGTTCCATCCCCAATTCGTTCCCAGCGATTTGCCTTTGCCGGTATAAAAATCTCCCCAATTAAAGTATCCCATAATATAGATTTTCCTTGCGTCAAATGTTCCTCCCTGAATTACATAATTCATCATTCTGTAATCTCCCAGAGGGATAGTAATATCGTCATTCAGATCAAATGCCTCCGGAGGGCTGTCAAAACTTCGTTCAATATTAAACTCAATCCACTCTCCGCTTTTAAAGTTAATTGCCAGAGGACAGAATTGAAGGTCATAACTTTCGATCTTTCCCGTTTCGTCGTTAAGATACAGGTCCATTTCAAATGGTGTGAATTCAAGTTGTTTTATTCCGTACTTTGTAAACCAGCGAGGGCGGAACTCCACAGCAGCAATATATTCCCTGTAATTATCTCTCCTCAGGAAACCAAGTTCGGGATTGAAATTTTTCTGAACAGATGCAGTTGCTACAACAGCACTCAGCAAGTCATTAGGATATTCTGCATATAAAAGGTAAGAAAGATTCTTGCTGTTATCTGCACCTTTTGTAAGACTCGCAGCAAAGACCGCACCTATTCTGAGGTTTTTATTCTTAAGGAACTTAGATGTGACATATTTCCCGTCCACACCAAAAACCTGGTTGCTCGACTCTCCGTTTGCTGTTGAAGTAGTGATAAACCCGATGCTGGATCGTGCTCCGATATCCTGCCGTACCCGGATTACCGAGTAGTTAGTAGAAGGAGTCGAATCTCTTGAGCCCGTTTGCAGGGAAAGGAAGCCTATGTTTGTGTTGCTCACCTTTCCATATACTCTGGCGCCGCCAAGGACGGGCAAAAGTTCAAAATTATTTATACCAATTTTTCTTGAGTAAAATATGGTATTGCCGTTTGCCATTGAGAAATCATAGTTGCCGGCACCTTCAAGAAAGAAATCTCTTTTTTCCGGATAATAAATCGAAAACCTGGAAAGGTTTACCTGAATTCTGTCCGATTCCACCTGAGCAAAGTCTGTGTTAACTGTTAAATTAAGCTTAAGTGTGCTCAGCAGGTTCTTGTTTATGTCCAGACCCACTTTCCCATTGTACCCGGGGTTTTGCTGATTCGATAAATTGACACCGCCAAGTGCATAAGGCTTTATTTCCCAGCGCAGCTTACCTTTAATATCCTTAAGACCGGCAAGGACTCCTGCCTGTGAAATTGTTTCAACTTCGTAGTTTCGGCTCCATCCCTGCCACAGAACCTGTTCATTTTTTCTGCGGATATTTCTTTCAAAATTTATCCCCCACTCCTGCTCCTGTTTATCAGGATACTGAAGAGTAGAAAATGGTATATAAATTTCCGCGCTCCAACCGTCTTCGTTTATTACAGCTGCTGCATCCCAGACTCCGTTCCAATCCACATTAAAATACTCCCCCTCGTTTGTAATTTGCGCGTCTGCCCTTGCTCCATTGGGATTTATAATAAACAGATAACCGTTTCTTTTATCGTTGAATGGCGACATAATAACCTCAAAGTTGTCTTCCTGCCCCCAGTCAAAATCCCGTTGAAGAAATCTGGCAATTATTTTGTCGGGGCTGGAATCGAAACATTTAATGCCTATATATAATGCACTTTGAGTATACAATACCGAAACCTCAGTTCTTTCAGTGGGCTCTGCTCCCTCTTTTAGTTCTCTTTGTCTGAAGTTAGAAATTACTTGCGACGAACTCCATTCTGCTTCATTCAATACACCATTTAAAACTATTCCCTGAGGAATAAATTTTGCGTTAAGAGTATCAGGGTTGCTGTGCTGTGAAAAAGAAACAGTTGAAATTAATAAGAGAATTATTAAAAAAACCGGTGATTTGATATTCATAGCATCATTAATGTTTCCAATTCAAAGATATTATAATTTGTTTTACCTTCGCAACAGATAGCCACATTTGCTCTATGGACAAAAGAATAAAAATCTTCCTGACAGGTACAGTTGCCCTTATTATTATTTTGGTACTAATACGGGGGCCTTTGCTAAGACTGTATGTTTCAGGTAAATCAAAACAGCTTGAGG
>JAGDMC010000196.1 GCA_017860395.1 Bacteroidota bacterium
TATTATCTGCAATGCCGACGAAGGAGACCCGGGTGCTTTTATGAACAGAAATGAGATTGAAAGCGATCCTTTTATGCTCATCGAAGGTATGACAATAGGGGCATACGCAATGGGAGCATCAAAGGGTGTTGTATATATAAGAGCCGAATATCCTCTTGCCGTTCGCCGCTTGAAGGAAGCAATAAAACAAGCCAAGGCATACGGGCTTCTGGGTAATAAAATTATGGATACCGAATTCAACTTTGACATAGACATTGTTGAAGGTGCCGGAGCATTTGTATGCGGAGAAGAAACTGCACTTATTCACAGTATAGAGGGCAAATCCGGGCGGCCTTCACCCCGCCCTCCATATCCTGCGGAAAAAGGCTTATATGGGAAACCAACCAATATCAACAATGTTGAAACATGGTGCAATATTCCTGTTGTAATATCCAAAGGAGGAGCATGGTTCACCGAAACAGGAACCGAGAAAAGTGCCGGGACAAAAGTTTTCTCTCTTGTTGGAAAGGTAAAAAATACCGGTCTTATTGAATTGCCTCTGGGTTCTACACTCGAAACCATTGTGTTTAAAATCGGAGAGGGAACGGGAACTCAAAAAAGGGTAAAAGCAGTACAAACCGGCGGCCCTTCGGGAGGATGTATTCCGGTTGAATATCTGAGCACTCCCGTGGACTACGAATCGCTTAATTCCCTCGGCTCGATAATGGGTTCGGGAGGAATGGTGGTTATGGACCAGGACAACTGTATGGTGGACGTCGCACGGTATTTTACGGAATTTTCAAATGGAGAATCATGCGGGAAATGTACCCCTTGCAGGGAAGGTCTTGCACAAACTCTTAAGATTATTACAAAATTTACCGAGGGAAAAGCTACAGAAACCGACATTCACACACTTGAACATCTAGGAAAAGTAATAAAGGCAACTGCTTTATGCGGTTTGGGTCAAACAGCGCCAAATCCTGTTCTCACAACTTTGAGATATTTCAGGGATGAGTACGACCACCACATGATTGAGAAAAAATGCGAACCGGGTATTTGTCAGAGTCTGTTTAGCGCTCTCTGCGAAAACAGCTGCCCTTTGCACATGAACATTCCAAGATATCTGCAGCTGCTTAAAGAAGATAAAGTGGAAGACGCCTTTGAATCCACACTCAGGGATAATCCGCTCCCTTCAACCCTGGGCCGTATTTGTCACTTCCACTGTCAGATGAAATGCCGGAGGGAAACCATTGATTCTCCGGTTTCACAGGGTGATATACACCGCTACATAGCTGATACTGTTTATAAGAGTGGCAACGTACAAAAGGTTTATGATAAAATAATAAAAGGAAAACTTCCTCTCACTCATAAACGAATTGCAATCATTGGAGGTGGTCCTGCCGGTTTGACTGCAGCCTATTATCTTGTACGTCTTGGTCACGATGTTACCATTTATGAATCCCAATCGGAAGCAGGAGGTATTCTGCGCTGGGGTATTCCTAAGTACAGGCTCCCTGCCGAAGTTCTGGATTTTGAGATAAAATTCATTAAGGATCTGGGAGTACATTTTGTTTTTGACACTATAGTAGGCAAAGACGTAAAGATGGAAGACCTGGAAAATGAATATAATACAATCATCCTTGCAATAGGTGCCCACAAAGACATCGATTTGACAATTGCAGGAAGCGAACTTGACGGAGTACTCTCCGGAATGGAGTTTCTGAAAGATGTTGCATTGGGCAATAAGCTTAATATCGGCAAACATGTGGTCATTATCGGAGCAGGCAATGTCGCAATTGACGCTGCCCGTACTGTTCAGAGATTCGGTTCCGATGTCACTGTTGTATACCGTCGTATGAAATCGGATATGCCTGCAAACAAAGATGAAATCAAGGGTGCGGAAATTGAAGGAGTTAACTTCCTGTTCCTTTGCAATCCTAAAGAGATTCTTGCAGACACAAGCGATAAGGTCCGCGGTATTGTTTTAATGAAAATGGCATCAGGAGACATTGACCTTTCGAATCGCCGTAAACCTGTACCTACAGGCGAATCCTTTATTCTTCCTTGTGACACTATAATTACTGCTATTGGTGAAGAGGTTGACGCAAAATTTGCAAAAGATTTCGGAATTAAAATATCCAGCAACGGAAATATTAATTCCGACCACTTCACATTCGTAACAAGCCATCCAAAAGTTTATGCAATAGGTGATGCAGTTACCGGACCTGCTACAGCGGCAGAAGCAATGGGAATTGCAAAGAAAGCAGCCGAAATTATCGACTACAACCTTATGAATAAGCGTCGCTTCCACAAATTGTTCCGTGGTTTTGAATACAGCGATGAAGTTCCTTTGAAACCAGAAGGCGGAAATCGTCACTATCCAACCAGAAGGCCATTTGAAGAGCGTGTTGGCAACTTTAAAGAGATAAATCTTGGTTACACAAAAGAACAGGCCTACGAAGAGGCATCAAGATGCCTGCGCTGCGATGTTCGAGTAATTGTAAATACTGAGGAGGAATAATAATGGAAAAGAAAAAAATAAACATAATAGTTGACGGCAAAGAATATCAGGTAACTGAAGGAAAGACAATACTGGAATCGTGCAGGGAAATTGGAATTAAAATCCCTACGCTTTGTTATCTGAAAGATATTTCTCAGAATGCATCTTGCGGAATTTGTGTAGTTGAAGTTAAAGGTGCAAGAACCCTTGTCAGGTCATGTATCAGCAAAGCAACAGAAGGAATAAATATTACAACTCACTCTGCTGCTATTAATATTGCACGCAAAACCAACCTTGAACTTCTTCTTGCCAACCACCCGAAAGATTGTCTCATTTGCGAAAGAAACGGCAATTGTGAATTGCAGGACTTGTCTGCATTGCTCGGCATCAAGGAGACTCCTTTTGAGAGGACAAAACCGGTTCCCAAAATTGACAACAGCTCGCTTTCGTTAATTCGCAATCCTGACAAATGCATATTGTGCGGCCGATGCATTGCTGTATGTGCCGATGTTCAAACTGTTTATGCGATTGATTTTGCAGGACGGGGACTTAAGAGCAAGGTTTCTACATATCTGGACCAGGGCCTGGGAAATGTAGCCTGCACAAACTGCGGGCAGTGCGCTTTGGTGTGTCCGACTGCTGCAATAATTGAAAGAGATGAATCCAAAGAAATAATGGCGGACATATATGACGATAATAAAATTGTTATTGTGCAAACTGCTCCTGCCATTAGAGTCGGAATCGGGGAAGCCATGGGCATGGACGAGGGAGCACTTGTAACAGGCAAAATGGTTGCAGCTCTCCGAAAACTTGGTTTCAGCAAGGTCTTTGACACCGATTTCGCTGCCGACCTCACAATCATGGAAGAGGGCTTTGAACTGATAAATCGGATTAAAAACAAAGGGACACTGCCAATGATAACCTCGTGTTCTCCGGGCTGGATCAAATTCATTGAACACTTTTTCCCTAAATCGCTGGATCACCTTTCTACATGCAAATCTCCTCAGCAAATGTTTGGCGCAGTAGCAAAAACATATTATGCCGAAAAATTAAATGTTGACCCCCGGAAAATTGTTGTTGTTTCAATAATGCCTTGTACCGCT
>JAGDMC010000197.1 GCA_017860395.1 Bacteroidota bacterium
GTTCTTTGCTACATACCGGGCCGGATTTTCCATTTCATATTTATCGTAATCTCCAAGACCAATATGAAGTGCTGCAACAATAAGATCCGGATTCTCCTTCTCTTTGACCTTATCAACCCAATATTGCAGTGAAGGAATAATTTCTTCAAAATTCATTCCCACCCATAAATCCTGTGAGAGCCATTTTTTAATGTTAGGATTGGTCATCCCTATAACAGCAATTTTAAAACCGTTGCGGTAAAGAATTTTATAGGGTTCAAAATATGGTTTCCCTTTTTTCATGCTTACTGCATTTGCGGCAATGTAAGGGACATTATATTTGTTTTTAAGTTTGTCATAAACCTTGTGCCCGGCTTCTATATCATGATTTCCCACAGTAACGGCATCATATTTCAGGTATTTTACAATTTTGCTGAAGATATGCTCCGATGATGTGTCTACATAGTTATAATAGAATACAGAATTGTCTCCCTGCAGATTGTCACCTATGTCGAGTAATACAACGCTCTCCTCTCCTGCCCTCTTTCTCGCATTCTTCATGTACCCTGCAACAGATGCAACAGAATAGGGATAGATAGTTGTATCGGTATAAAGAGAATCGAAAAACCGGCCATGAATATCGTTTGTTGCATATAATTCAACCTTATGATTTCCATCCTCCGGTCTTGAGATAGAGCATGATACAATAATTGTTACAGATATAACTAATAAAAAGAATCCTGATTTCATATAATGCTTGGAATTTAATTTTCAATAGAAAAACGATCTGCATCTTTCCAGACCGTAAACTTATTTCTGAATGCTTTTAACAAGTTCAAATCAATTTCAAAAATAAAAAAATGATTTGAAGTATCAGAAATTAATGGATTAAGAGGAGTTCCTTTAAAGTCGGATACCATTGAGCATCCGTCGTAGCTGTTTCCATGATCGGTTCCGGTACGGTTCACAAATGCATAATAAGAGAGATTCTCAATAGCTCTTGACCTGACCATCGGATCTATTACGCTGGATCTTGAAGAGGGCCAGTTTGCAATATTAATAATCAAATCATATCCCAGTCCGACATTTCTGCTCCATACCGGGAAACGTAAGTCATAACATATCTGAACCATAATGTTCCATCCTTTAAAAGGAACTATCAGTTGCGAGGTACCGGATGAGAATATTTTATCTTCTCCACCCACACTAAACAGATGTCTTTTGTCATAATAATATTCGTATCCATCGGGTGTGACAAAAATTGCTCTGTTAAAAATTTTCTCCTCTGTTTTCACAGGTACTGATGCTAAAAAAGCAATACCTGTTTCGCTGCTTTTATATCTAAGCCAGTTTGCAGATACACCGTCAAGAGATTCTGCAACGTATTTATTCATTGAAAAGCCGACTGTAAAAAATTCCGGAAAGATAATGATGTCTGTTCCGGAATTTTGTTCAGTTATTTTCTTTACTATAATATCAAAATTCCTAAGATTCTCTGCCGGAGATTCCCACAGAACAGGTGTTTGACAAAGTGCTATCTTCATATATGCGAATATTTATAAAGAGCACGCAATATACATATTATCTGTTAAAATGAATTATATACGAAGTTTGCGGCTGTATGTCAAGCTCTTTGTCTGTAGAGATGGTTTTACCGGATATAACTTCCATACCTGTTTTGTATCCATATATGGATTCGGAATATCTTTTCCAGTCAATTGTTAACTGTTTGACGTTATTATTTATAACAACCATTACCGTTTCGGTATTTAATTGTCTGAAATAGACATAAAGGTTGTTGTAAGGCCAGTAATGGACAAGTTTGCCAGAGTGTATTGCCTTTGTATCTTTTCTCCAGTTAAATACCTTCCTGGCAAATTCATAAACCTCTTTTTGTCCAGGTGAAATGCCATTAAGAAAAGGCATGTCCATTCTCTCTTCTCCGTGTCCGAGTTTGCCATCAGGAGTTTTTAACATCAATTCCGTTCCATAATAAATTTGAGGAGTGCCTCTCATTGTGGAGAGAAAGGTGAAAATCATTTTCATTTTTGAAACATCTCCCTTTAATGTTTCAGAAATACGGTGCGTATCATGATTGTCGGCAAAAATCAAAATATTGTATGGGTTCTCGTATATATAATCGAGAGAAAGTGACCGGTATATTTTATGCATGCCTTCTCCCCAACCTGGCTGCGAACCCTGCGTAAACGCAGTGTTAATAGCCTCCTGAAGAGGAAAATCCATAACGGAAGTCAATCTGCTTGAATATCCGTCTTTATTCATTGCCGCACCCTCCCAGTAGGCAACTTCCTGTGGTGATGAAAACCAGCATTCACCTACAATGTTCAATTTAGGATATTCATTTAATATGTTATTAACCCAGTTTGCTATAGCTGATTTTTCGCTATACGGGTAAGTATCAACGCGTATTCCGGATAAATCTGCCCATTCAACCCACCATATTGCATTTTGAGAAAAATACCGGTTTAGGAACGGATTTTTTAGATTCATATCGGGCATAGACGTATCGAACCAGCCTGTTACACATCTCTCCCGGTCACTCTCCGATGCATGAATATCTGCATGTGTAGACATGGCAAAATTTGACTGAGTGTATTGTGAAAATTTATTAATCCAGTCATTAAAAGGCAAATCATTCATCCACCAGTGGGAAAGTGCGGAATGATTAGGAACCATATCCATTATAATTTTTATACCCCTTAATTTCGCTTCAGCTACGAACTTCTTATACAAATTATTATCGCCATACCGGGGATCAATTTTATAGTAATCTGCACATGCATAACCATGATAGGATGCTTTTGGCTCATTATCAAATAAAAGCGGAGTAGACCAAACTGCAGTAATTCCCAAATCTTTCAGATAATCAAGAGAATTTATCATACCCTTAATATCACCTCCGTGTCTTCCATAAGGGTTTGATATTTGTGATTTTTCATCTGCATCGGGACTATTGTCATTTGTGGTATCCCCATTTGAAAATCTGTCCGGCATTAACAGATACACAATATCCTGAGGCCCGAAACTTTCTCTCAAACCGGAGTTAGGTCTTCTCTTTTCAAATGCATATTTAAAAGTTGCCTCCTCACTACCTTTTAGAATTTTAAAATTATATAATCCGGCTTTTAATTTATTTTTAAGGATAAGGTCAACAAATAAATAGTTTGGACTATCTGCGCTATGAACCTTAACAACCTTAATGTCACTATTCTCGGAAATTATGTTTGCTCCGGAAATGTCTTTGCCATAAATCATCAACTGCAATGTTGATGAGTTCATGCCAATCCACCATGAAGGCGGCTCTATTTTGCTTATTTCTATAGCATTGAGATTGGCAAAAGTAAAGATTACTAAAGAAATTATAAGAGATATTTTTCTCATCATATCAATTTTTATAGAAAATTCTATACCCAAATGGGGTTAATTCAAATATAGTCTCTTTTTTAATTTCCTTTGAAACATTTGCCATGAATTCTTCATAGATACCTTCTTTAATTTCATCAGAAAATGTAACAGACAGAGCCTCTCCCGAAAAGTTAAAAATCGCTAGAAGAGTATTGTTGCCGGTACTATATTTTAATCCAGATTCCTGTCCATTATATATTAAAGGCATTCCCGGCAAAATAAATGTTAATGCGGCCATCTGCCCGGCCTGAACTCCAAGCCTTTCAAACTCTGTTCCGTTCCATGAGTTTTCATCATGGTTCGAAGTAAAGTTCATGGGAATAGTATTTTCAGGAAAACGGTTAAGCTCATTTTTGATGTAGCTTCTTAAGGAATCTGTATTTGCTTTTCCTTTAGCCATATCGTTCATTAGTTTAAATAAGTTCCAGGAATAATACATATCAAACGCCTTCATCTGAAGTTCCGGTTTATCCGCCTCGGCAAGCATAAACAGATCCGGAGACGATTTTTTTAACTCAGCAACAGTATTATCCCAAAAATCTACCGGTACTTCGGCCGCAACATCACATCTGAACCCGTCAATTTTTGTTTCATCTACCCAAAATTTCATTGCTTCAAGCATTGCCGTACGCATGCCGGTATTAGAATAATCCAGTTTAGCAACATCTGACCAGTCAAAAGGTGTTACCGGCTTTTTAGTCGCAGAGTCTATTACGTACCATTCCGGATTAGTAGAAATCCATTTTGCATCTCTGGAAGTGTGATTTGCAACCCAGTCGATTATGACTTTCATTCCAAGACGGTGAGCCTCATCTACAACATCTCTGAAATCGTCCATAGAACCGAATTCGGGATTTATGGATTTGTAATCTTTTATAGAATAGTAACTTCCCAGTGTTCCTTTCCTATCGGTTTCACCTATTGGGTATATTGGCATAAACCATAATATATCAACACCCAACTCTTTGAGCCGTGGCAGTTGTGTTTCAAATGCCTTAAAAGTTCCCTCTTTGGAAAATTGCCTTACATTAACTTCATATATAACGGCATTTTTGCTCCATTCCGCGTGCTTAACTGAAGAAATGGCTTTTTCTGACGTCTTAGGGCTGCATGAGGATAATATACCCAGTAGTGATATTATCAGAAAAAAAGAAAATTTTTTCATCTTTTTAGGTGTTAAAATTATATTATCTGTTATTGATTATTGCAAAGGAATTTGCTTTTACTTCTACAACCATTTTCTTGTCATATAACGATATAAGCCTGCCAAACTGACTCTCTGTATTGTCATTATCTATTTTTACAGGGAGAGTGAGCTCCAAAAGCTGATCTTTATCGGATTTATTGAGAACAATTACCACTGCCTTTCCCATATATACCCTCATGTATGCAAGAATATCCTTATCTGCAAAAAGGTTAAACAAATCTCCATAAATAAGAGGTAATGACGATTTTCTGAATGCTATAAGTTTTTTTACATTGTCTAATACTTCGGATTCATATTTATTATACCCGCTGAATCTCATCCATCTTCTGTTGTCCGGATCATTAGCTCCGGGATCTCCAAATTCATCCCCATAATAAACTGTTGGCACTCCGGG
>JAGDMC010000198.1 GCA_017860395.1 Bacteroidota bacterium
TTTTCTTAGCCTCATTATCGGACTTGCCTGCTCTTTGCAGTTCTCCTCCTATCTTCATCTGATAAAAAAAGAGAAGCGGGAAAAAGAGGACAACTTCCATTAGAGCAATATAAATATTTACGAATGCAAGAGAAGCAACTATTAAAATTGCCAGAATCATATCCCCTGCCAGTGTTATCGCCGGGCCAAACACGCCAAAAACATACGAGTAGCAAACAGTATTTGTGTTGTGAGAAAGTGCGGAAGAGCTGTTCTCTTTTATGAAGAGCAAACCTTTATTATAGTAACTGGTAAAAAGCAATTCAGAATACTGGGCGAATATTTTTAAAAGAGATCTGTTTTGATGGTTGTTAATCTTGTGGAGTGCAAAATTTTTCAATAACGCGAATATCAGAACCACCCCGCAAACCAACAAAAGAAATGTCCCAAAACTATCTATATTTAACCCGGTATATATTCGGTTCAGCCATTCATTTTTTACTATTCCGTCTTCTTCAAGCAGGAGCAGCAAAAGAGGAACAAACAATGCCAGACCTGCCATTTCAAGAAACGCCCGCATTACGGTAAAAAAAACCAATACCATCCATTTAGAACTTACGTGGAATATCTTTAGCATATCAATTCCATTTTAGAGATTGAAGATCTTGATATATTCTGAATATGAATGATTTAAAAAACAGCCCGTTCTCTATTGAATCGTACTTCCATTTTGATCGAAAAAGGTGTTTTATGCCAAGCAATTTTCTGCGGGGAACCCACATCGTCTCAATCTCTTTTTTGTCAATAGATCTGTATTTATTGTAAAAAGTGTCTTCTAAAACGCGGTTTGCAAGAGTCGCCACTTGCTGTTGGTCAATCGAAAATTCCGGAAAACTCCCTTTTGGCATACCCAAATACGTCTGACCAATTGCCAGAAATGAGCATATAAAATTGCACAATCCCTCCTCTTTTATCACATTTTCAAAATTGATAAAATTTATTCTCGCTCTATTTTTTTCAAAAAAGAGAGCCAAGTCGCAAAAATGCCTCAATACAAGCCCAGAGGCCAAAAAGTGAGTAATGTCGTGACGGGATAGGAAAATTGCTGTGAAGTCGGGCGTTGGAATTCGAACCGGAATATCGTCTATCATAATTGTGTCAAACCCCTGCTCACGAAGCAGTTTATGCAAATGCTTTTCAAGATTTTTGTCGGTTTGAGTGTATTCGACATTGAGAAATGTTTTGTGGTTTTCCACAGGAACCCCTTTAAAAAAGAATTTTGAGTGATTTTGGATAGAGTTCACTCAATCCAATTCCTTTAAGCAGCAACATCTCTATACCATTCTCCCGAAAAAGGGCAATAAGCTCTTTAATAACCGCTCTCTGCCTTTTGTTCCTTGCCTCCAGCTTTTGAACACTAAGTTCCCAGCGGATAAGCAACTCCCTTGAGAGCCCCTCCATTTGCACCAATCCGTCCCGGGCAACACACAATACACCTTGTTTGGCAGCAAGATTGACAAGGCTGTTCCAATCCAGGTCTTCCGGGATATCTAAAAAGGCCTCTCTGTTTTTATCTAAACACAGAGAGGTCTTTATTAGCAAGAAAAGTGTATTTTGCTCGTGATTGAAGTTCATAATGTTAATCCTTCACACACCTGACAGAATCTCCGAATGACCTTATTCCTGAGCTACTTTGAACATCGCTGCCAGAATTGGACATATACCGAAAAAAGGCACTGTCAGTCCCATCAGGGGTAGAACTCCACCACCGACCAGACGTTCCTAAAGATACATAACCCCATCCATCATATTTACGGTTGCCACCCGGAAGGGCTGTGAAGCCGCTGCTGTTGGTTGCCGCAGTATTAGATATCCAGTGAGTTGTGCCTGTCTCTTTGAGTTTGCCGCCTGCGACACTAAAGCCGCCTAAATAATCAGTTAAGGTAGTCCACTCTGCATCTGTGGGAACATGCCAGCCAACAGGGCAAATGTTTTTACCTCCGTTGCTAGCAACCTTTGTTGAAGCATTATTATCTACTGCATACCAGTTGTATAATGCACCATAAGTCGCCTTATATGTGCTGGCATCGTTATTATACCAGCAATAAGCTCCTTGTGTTCGACCTCCCCATGTAGAATTATCCGTCACATATGTAATATCAGTACCATCATTGTACTTTGTGGCTTTCAGGTTGGAAGCCATCCATGTCTGGGCTCCAATAGTTACAGTGCCATACACATTGCCGTCACCATCAGTCACTGTAGGAACATCCATCTGAACAATATATTTCTTGCCTCTCTCAAAGGCTTTCCCGGTTTTAAAAGTGCTTTCAAAGAAACCGGAGTTTTGGTATTCTAAACCAATTGTCATACTTTCAGCGCTAAAATCCCCCGGAAGAATAACCATATATATTTTTGGAGTTGTAGCATAGTCTGCTGTAGGAGTGACACCGCCTGTGATGGTTAGTGTTATCTCTTTGCTACCGGTACCACCGGCGATGGTGTAAGCAACTCCGTCTCCAGGGGTTGATTGGGTGATATTAATTGTACCAGAGGTTAAGCTAAGATTAGTGGTGGGTGCGGTCAGTTTTAGTTTTGTGATTGTTCCGCTGCCAGAACTTTGTTTTATCTGAAACTCAAGAACGGTAAAGAGATGGTTATATTTTAGGTTTACCTCATTTGCTATTGCATTAGTGTTAGCCGGAGAGGTAACTGTTACCGGCGTGGCGACCATAAAGTCAAGTGTGCCTACATGTGCATTGCTGTTTGCCGATGACTGAGTCTGTGCCGCCGGAAGCGATACCGGAACAGCTGTTGCTGCAGGCGAACCTGATGCATAAGGATAGTAGGCATAGAATGTATGCGAAGTACTCGAAGCACCCCAATACATTGTTCCGTTAAAATTTGAACTTACTCCACTGTTTGCAGCAGTAAACTGGGCATTAACAATTGCAGACCCGCCACCAGCTGTAACTGTGCGTGCCTGAGTAGAATAAATCCCCACTTTGTCTGTTGTCTGAATCCACGAAGTAACAAGTCCGTTGAGTGTAGTTTTTGTAGTTGTGTTTGCATCTGCTCCTGTAATACGGATTTTTTCAGATGAAACACTCTTGACTCCGCTCTCGGATTGATCTTTAGAGCATGAGGCAAAAGACAGAATTAAAATTATGGAAAGTATCGAGGTGGTTTTATTGATAAATATGTTTTTCATAAATAAGCTGTTTAAAATTCAATTAATTATTACCAGGCGCCCTCTCCAAAGTCAGTGGATGAGTCGGCAAATCCCTTTTCCAGAGAAACTTCAATTATCTCTATAAAAGGCGGTTCATAATTTGAAATCAATTCAGATGATCTCCTCTTCTCGGTCAATTTGGCTGAGTTTTTATTTTCCATATCAAAGTTTTAATAATTGAATTAATCAATTTAGAACTGACGCGTTCTAAATCTTCGATAAAGATAGAAAAAGAAAATTGAAAAACAAGTGGAAACCCCTGTAAACACTAGTATCTTCGCAACATCCAGATATAAATTACAATCAGATGCCTTAAAATATGTAAGTTACGTTATATAATTTTTGGGGTTTTAATAATTGTATGAGTTTTTTGCTTGTCAAAATTAGCGATAGAATTAAAAATTTAAATTATTTTTACACTTTCTATTACTGAATCAAACAATAATACTCAATAACCTATGAAAAGTAAACTATTCGCTATGTTAATTTCAACAGCTGCAATAGCCGCCTCTTGCGGGGGAAATACCGACAAGAAGGCCGACGAGCTAATAACAAAGAGCAACATAACTGTTGAGGGGGGCAGGCTCACTCCCGAAGTTATGCATAGCATGGGAAAACTCACAGACCCTCAGGTTTCTCCGGACGGGCTGGAGGTTTTGTATGGCGTAGCCTATACAAGCATCCCGCAAAACAAGAATAACCGCGAGCTTTTTGTCATGAAGGCCGATGGCTCGGATAATCGTCAGCTTACAACCACTGTCAAGAGCGAGAATAATGCGCGCTGGATTAACGAAGGCAAAGAGATTGCATATCTTCTTGACGGACAGATATGGGTTATGGGAAAAGACGGCTCAAATGCTAAACAAATAAGCAAATACGAAGCCGGCATATCGGAGTTTACATTCTCGCCGGACGGCAAAAAGATTCTTTTCATAAGCAATGTCCCTTCAGGGAAAAAGCCGAAAGAGATCTGGCCGGATTTGGACAAAGCAAACGGCAGGATGATTTCCGACCTTATGTACCGCCACTGGGACCATTTTGTTGAAGAAATTCCCCATCCATTTATTGCCGATTTTGACGGAAAAGAGCTGGCAAACATCACAGATATTCTTGAAAAAGAGCCTTTTGAATCACCAACACTACCACTTAGCGGCATTGAGCAACTGAACTGGAGTCCCGATGGAACAAAAATCCTGTATGCATGCCGTAAATTAACCGGTGTTAAGTATGCTTTTTCAACCAATACAGACATATATCTTTACGACATAGCCGCAAAGACACACGAGAACCTTACAGAAGGCATGATGGGTTACGATACTGACCCTCTTTTCTCTCCCGACGGCAAATCGCTTGCATGGATATCAATGGAACGAGATGGATATGAGGCCGACAAAAAGAGACTATTCATAATGAATCTC
>JAGDMC010000199.1 GCA_017860395.1 Bacteroidota bacterium
TATGCAATGCTCCGGCTTCAGGTATATCATCTTCTCCAGTTCTATAATGACGGAAGATTTGAAGAGTTGCTTAAAACATCGGTTTATGACCCTTACGAGTTTATCCGACGAAAGTCTACATATTCGATGGGCAGGATTGGTAAGGATGAATTCATTCCATACATTGCATCAATCTATCTGAACGACGGGCTGGACGAGAGAGTACGATTCAATGCCGAATTCTGTTTTGACCTTATGAATATGAAGAAACTCAAGAGTGAAGTATTGTCACAGATTGAGAGCAGCACCTCTCTTTACAATAAGGAGAACATTAAACTGGAGTTTACAAGAAAGATGGATTCCCGGATGAGAATCTCCGAGATGGGGTTAGAAGTGGCAAACCCGAGTCTTAAGATGAGTTCCAGACTGATGGGAGTAAGCTCCCTGAGGAACAACAGCTACCACACGATGGTGGATAACTATCTTAAGGTCCTTGAAAATCCCAACGAGAATTTAAACCTAAAAATAAAACTTGCAGAAGCTTTGGGATGGTTTACTTTATCTCACAGAAGAGCGGATATCATAAATTCCTGCAGAAGCATTGCAAATCAGGCTGGAATAGACGAAAAGCTTAAAAACGAGCTGCTTAAAACAGCAAACAGGTTAGAGGTATACATGCGTTAAAACTTAAGAAGATGAAGAGAAAATATATTATAATAGCACTGCTTCTTACAGCAATTGTATTTGACATAAATGTATATGCAAAGAGTGAAGTAATTCCGGCAAAAGGAAAATTTGATTCCAGATTTTTGATAGTTGTAGATACAGAATCTTTCTCGGACGTAAAGGCCGAAATTCTGGATTATAAATCGGTTCTTGAACGCGAGGGTCTTGGTGCAGTAATATTGGTTGGAGAATGGAGCAATCCCGAAATCCTAAGGTCGGAAATCAAAGAACTCTATTCCCAGAAACCCGTTATGGAGGGTGCCGTATTCATTGGAAAAATACCCATTGTACGAGTCCAGAACTTCCAGCACTCAACTACAGCATTCAAGATGGACGAAGAGAAATTTCCCATTGAAGAGTCTTCGGTAACTTCGGACAGATACTACGACGACCTGGATCTTGAATTTGAATTGATAAGGCAGGACGAGAAAAATCCTTTGATTTTTTACTATCGCATTAAAGAGGGTTCTCCCCAGATAATTATGAGCGACTTCTATTCTGCAAGAATGACTCCTCCAACAGATATGGGGATAGAGCCAAATGCATTATTAAAGAGGTACCTGAAAAAAGTTATTGCTGCACACAAGGAGAGCAACCCTCTTGACCAGCTTGTAATATTCAATGGGCACGGTTACAACTCAGATTGTCTTACTGCCTGGCAGAATGAGCAGTTTGTGATAAAGGAGCAAATTCCTCTTGCATTCAAAACATCAAAAGGGAACGGATTCTATAATTTCCGCCAGGCTCCTTTCATGAAATATAAACTTTATGAAAAACTGCAGCAAAGCGGTACCGATTTGTTTATATTCCACGAACACGGCGATTATCATATTCAGTATATAAATGGAGACTATCCGGCTCCTAACGAACTGGAAATTACAAATCCTGTATTTGACAAGAACAAGGCATCGGACAAATTTGGTCCCATGAGTGCTATGTCGGCATCTCTCAGACAATCATACCGAAAGTATAAGGGAGAGAGAGCTGCCAAATTTAAAAAGGAACTGATTGAAGAATATGGCTTTACCGAGGAGTTTTTTAACAAAAGCACACTTGACTCACTCAGAGTACAGGACTCTGTTTTTGCAGCAGATATTAACATTAGTCTTAGTGATCTTCGCAAGATAAGAATGCAGCCAAGATTCTCAATCTTTGACGCGTGCTACAACGGTTCGTTCCACAGACCCGGATATGTTGCAGGATACCATGTTTTTGGAGAGGGGAACACAATCGCCGCACAAGGAAATACTGTTAATGTACTTCAGGACAAGTGGTCACTTGAATTGCTGGGATTACTGGCGGAGGGCGCAAGAATTGGTTTCTGGCAAAAAGAGTTTCAGTATCTGGAATCTCACCTCATTGGCGACCCGACATATCAGTTCGCCTCGTTAGGTTCAAAGGAGGCAAAACTGCTTAATACCAGACTGGCAACAAAAGGCGGAGAGCCGTCTACATGGAAAAACTACCTTAATTCAAACAAGGTAAATGAGCAAACAATTGCAATTAAGCAACTGTCAAAGATACCGTCGAAAGACTTTTCTGCACAACTGCTTAAGATATTCAGGGAAAGCAAGCACTACAGCGTTAGGATGGAAGCATTGAAAAGGCTGCTGGACATTAGAGATGCAAACGCAATTGAGGCCGTTCGCCTGGGTTTGGACGACCCCTATGAGCTCATACGAAGATTCTCGGCCCGGTTTGCCGCCTATTACGGCGACAATGTATTCATAGCCCCTCTTGTGAACATAGTTATCTTTTCAAACGAGAGCCAGCGGGTACAGTATGCGGCACAAGGTTCGCTCCAGATGTTCGACATAAATGAAGTGGTGAAAGAGATCGAGAATCAGGTAAATGCTTCTAACCTTACAGACAAGGAGGAGACAATCAAAAACCTGAGCGAATACTACAAAGGGCAACAGAGAGCACAGGATAAATCGCTCAAGACAATTTTGGACAAATCGGCAAAACCTGAGAGTAGACTTTTTGCAATCAGGAGCCTGAGGAACTATAACAACCACAAGCAGGTGGCGAGCCTTTTGCCAATGCTTAAAGACACATCCGACGATCCGGACCTGAGGACTGCACTTGCCGAGGCACTTGGCTGGTTCAACCTGAGCATACACAAAGATGTGATTTTGAATACCCTCAACGATGTATACAAAGAGGGCTCCATATCTGAAAAACTCAAGGCAGAAGTGCTTCAAAGCATTAAAAGAATGTAACAGCGAAGCAAAATCTGTATAGAGGTAACAACAAAAAACACAAACCTTCCCTGGAAGAGTTTGTGTTTTTTATTTTAAGCAGAGTGTCTGTTAAACAGACTCCAGATATGTTATTCTGCTATTTTCAATCCCCAGTCAATGCCTTTCATTGTTGCCGGCACACCTGTTTTCATCCATACAGGCATTGGATCACCCTTAAGAAAGTGGTCAAAGAACTGAGATAGTCTTATGCTGAGATCTTTTGCATTAACCCTGTTGCCAAGGTTGTGCGATTCGTTGTTGTACTGAAGCATCCACGCCGGTTTTCCGAGCCTGCGCAATGCCGTAAAATACTCAATACCCTGATACCAAGGTACAGCCTCATCTGCATCGTTTGACATTATCAGCACCGGAGTCTCAATCTTGTCGGCATGGAACAAAGGAGAGTTCTCTATGTACAGGTCAAGGCCTTCCCAAAGCGTTTTTCCAATCCTGCTTTGAGTGTGCTCATACTGGAACTGGCGAGAAACACCAGCACCCCAGCGTATTCCACCATATGCACTGGTCATGTTTGATACCGGAGCACCGGCACCGGCAGCTTTCCATTTGAACACCTGAGGTTGAGTAATCATATAGGCAACCTGGTAGCCACCCCAACTCTGACCCTG
>JAGDMC010000038.1 GCA_017860395.1 Bacteroidota bacterium
TATTGAAAGAAAAAGCCTATTGCATATATCTGAGAGCATCTGTCGAAAATATTATTTCCAGACTCACACATGCAAAAAAAACCCGGCCTCTCATTAAAGACAAATCCGAAGATGAGCTCATCGTAGAAATAAGAAGACTATTCTCTGTGAGAGAAAGCGGATATGAAAGTTCTGCTGATTATGTCTTAGAGATGGATAAGAAGACGATTCACGACATACTGTCGGAAATACTGGGGATTATATAATCTCTTCCCGCAGTTTAATGTCCCTTACTCTTAATTGAATATTTGCAATCCCCCTGTAATAGTTCTCTGCAATTGAGTAGCAGATATCCACCGGATTTCCCGACCGGAGGTGTTCAAAGTGCTCTGCGCGGTTAAAAGCAATCGCAGATATGTGCCTGTGAGGTTCATCCTCCTGAATAAGCTCCAGCTTGAGGTGACCGGCATCTGTTCCTACTCTCCTGCCATTTCCGTTGTCATACACATTTTGAGTAATGAATACCGGAGACATGTTTCCCGGCCCGAAAGGCTGAAATTGCTTAAGTATCCTAAAAAACTTAGGGGTAATTTGCCTGAATTCCAGGAATGTATCTATATTGATTATTGGAGTGAGAATCTCGGCAGTAATTTTTTTCTTTACAAAATCTTCAAATCTTGAACAGAATATCTCGAAGTTCGATTCTTTGAGCGTGAGGCCGGCAGCATACATGTGCCCTCCAAAATTTTCAAGGAGGTCTGCGCAGCTTTCAATTGCCTCATAAAGGTCGAATCCCGGAATGCTCCTCGCAGAACCGGTAATGAATCCGTTAGATTTAGTAAGGACAATTGTAGGACGGTAATATGTCTCCACAAGCCTTGAAGCAACTATACCGAGTACCCCTTTATGCCATATAGGGTTATATAAGACAGTCGAATTTCTTGTTGCAAAATCCGATGCAGTAGCCGTCATTTCAATTGCTTCAATTGTTATTTCACGGTCAATGCTCTTTCTGTCGTTATTGTGTGTGTTGATTGTATCACCGATACTTTTTGCCTCGTCGTCGTTGCGGCTGATAAGCAGGTCAACGGCAGTCTTTCCGGACTCCATCCGGCCCGCGGCATTTATTCTCGGCCCGATTTTGAAAACTATATCGTCAATTGTAATGACATGCTTTTCAAGCCCCGAAAGCTTGATTATTGAGAGCAGCCCCTTTCTTGGGGATTCATTGAGCTGCTGAAGTCCATAGTGTGCAAGAATTCTGTTTTCGCCCGTCATCAAAACCAAATCCGATGCTATACTTACAACGAGCAGGTCCAGCAGAGGAATAAGCTGAATAAAGGGAATGTGTCTTGTTGATGCAAATGCCTGCATCAGTTTGAATCCGACACCGCAACCTGAAAGGTCGTCAAACGGGTAATTGCAGTCCGGTCTTTTTGGATCAAGGACAGCAATAGCATCCGGAAGTCTTTCATCGGGAAGGTGGTGGTCGCAAATTATGAATTCAATTCCAAGAGATTTGGCATACGAAACCTTTTCGACAGCTTTAATACCACAATCAAGTGCAATAATGAGAGTGTATCCGTTTTCACGGGCCCAGTCTATGCCTTTGTATGATACGCCGTAACCTTCGTCATATCTGTCTGGGATATAGTAACCGATATTGGTGTGCAAATTACGAAGGAATGAAAAAACAAGAGCGACCGCTGTCGTTCCGTCTACATCATAATCGCCGTAAACAAGTATTTTTTCTGAATTTGTGAGTGCGATATCCAGTCTTGCGACTGCCTTATCCATGTCTTTAATAAGGAACGGGTCGTGCAATTCTTCGAGTTTGGGGCGAAAAAAAGACTTCGCTTCTGCAAAAGTCTTGATGTTTCTTTGAACTAACAGATTAGAGAGAGCCATATCTATCGCCAGATCCGATGCCAGTTGTCTAACGATTGCCGGGTTTCCCGGCTGCTTTACTATCCATTTTTTATCGATTGCCATATCTTTACAAAGATACAGATTTAATTTCAAAAATTGATAAAAAAAGCTACTTTTGCTACTTAATTCAATCTATAATTCAATGGAATTTACAGAGCTAAACGAGCAGGAGATAATAAGAAGAGAGTCGCTAAAGGCTATACAGGAACTGGGCATAGATCCCTACCCTGCCGAGGCATACGAAATTAATATTACCACAAGCCAGATAAAAGAACAATATAATCCCGAAGCACCTAATCTCAACAATATTTCCATTGCCGGAAGGATAATGACAAGGAGAATAATGGGTGCAGCAGCATTTATTGAACTTCTTGACGAAAAAGGCAGGATTCAGGTCTATCTGAAACGAGACGAAATATGTCCCGGTGAGGATAAGACTCTTTACAATACAGTATTCAAGAAGCTTTTAGATATCGGAGATATTGTCGGAATTAAAGGATTTGCCTTCATTACACAAACCGGCGAATTATCAATTCATGCAAAGGAGCTTAAAGTGCTCAGCAAATCACTCCGAGTTCTTCCTGTAGTGAAAGAAAAAGACGATCAGAAGTATGATGCGTTTTCGGACCCGGAAATGAGATATCGCATGCGTTATGTTGACCTCATCGTTAACCCGGAAGTCAGGGAAACATTTTTGAAGCGCTCAAAAATCATAAATACGATGCGCAACTTCTTCAACGATCACGGCTATATGGAGGTTGAGACCCCTATTCTCCAGCCAATACCCGGTGGAGCAACTGCACGGCCGTTCATAACACATCACAATGCACTTGACATTCCTCTGTACTTAAGAATAGCAAACGAACTTTATCTGAAAAGGCTAATCGTTGGCGGATACACCGGTGTTTATGAATTTGCAAAGGATTTCCGTAACGAGGGAATGGACAGGACACACAACCCTGAATTTACAGTACTGGAAATTTATGTTGCATACAAAGACTACTTCTGGATGATGGAGTTTGTGGAGCAGATGATTGAAAAAGTAGCTCTTGCAATAAACGATAAAACCAAACTTACCCTCTGGAACAAGGAAATTGAGTTCAAGGCTCCTTACAGAAGGCTTCCTATGCTTGATGCTATAAGGGAATATGCAGGAGTGGATGTTGCAGGCATGGGAGAGAGTGAGCTCAGGGCCGTTTGTGAAAAGCTCAATGTCCCCATAAATAAAACAATGGGAGTTGGCAAACTGATTGACGCTTTATTCGGAGAGTACTGCGAAAAACATCTCATCCAGCCAACCTTTATTACAGATTATCCTGTCGAGACTTCGCCTCTCACAAAAAGGCACCGTTCAAATCCGGCTCTCACAGAACGTTTTGAATTGTTCGTAAACGGCAAGGAGCTCGCCAATGCATACAGTGAATTAAACGACCCTATTGATCAGCTTGAGCGTTTCAAGGATCAGGTACAACTTAAGGATAAAGGAGACGATGAAGCAATGTTTATTGACATGGACTTTATTCGTGCCCTTGAATACGGAATGCCTCCTACATCGGGAATGGGAATTGGAATAGACAGGCTCACCATGTTCATGACAGATTCAACATCTATTCAGGATGTTCTCTTCTTCCCGCAAATGCGTCCGGAAAACCAAAACGGATAATGTATATAGACCACCTTTCATCGGCTCAGAACCCGAGAATCAGGAACCTTGTTGCCCTCAGGGAAAAATCTTCCCTAAGGCGCGAGCAGGGGCTTTTTGTTGTCGAAGGCATGAGAGAGGTTGAAGCGGCTATTGCCGGCGGGTTTGAAATAGATTCACTTTTTTTTGTACCGGAATTATTTCCGGAAGAAAAAGCGCAGGCATATAAATCAGATAAATATTTCAGTCTCTCGCCATCCATTTATTCCAAAGTTGCATACAGAGGAACAACGGAGGGGCTCATGGCAATTGCTGTTCAGAAAGAGAGAAAGCTGAGCGGAATCAGGCTATCCAAACACCCACTGGTAATCGTTCTTGAATCTGTTGAAAAACCGGGCAACCTGGGAGCTGTTTTGCGTACAGCAGATGCTGCCAGAGCCGATGCTGTAATTATTTGCGACCCGCTAACAGATCTTTATAATTCAAATATTATACGGGCAAGCATTGGGGGAATATTTACAAACAGGGTAATAGCATGCACCTCCGCAGAAGCATTTGAATGGCTTAAAGCCAACAATCTGCATATTTTCACTACAGAACTTCAGGCCTCGAAGAGGTACGACCATACAGATATGACGGTTCCTCTTGCAATAGTTATGGGAACTGAATCAGAAGGGCTATCCCCTTTCTGGAGAGAACGTGCGGATGAGAGAATAATTATCCCAATGGGTGGTTCCCTTGACTCTTTAAATGTATCGGTTTCTACTGCTATTATCTGTTTTGAAGCACTCAGGCAGAGAGATTTTAAATAAAATGAAATTCGGACTCATTGGTTATCCTATTGCCCACAGCATGAGTCCTGCGCTTTTTCGCGCAGGGTATCCGGCTTCTGTACACAGCTATGAACTTTTCCCGGCCAATAACATTGAAGAGGCACTCTCAATTATCAGGAATGAAAATGTTGACGGAGTAAATGTTACAACTCCATTCAAGGAATCCGTTTTGAAATATGCAAAAAATAGAGACAGTCTTGCGAAAGAGATTGAGGCTGCAAACCTTTTGATGCGCAGCGGCAATGACTTTACTGCATATAATACCGACTACTACGGGGTTAAAGAGAGTATTAAGCAATTTGCTCTCAACGGAGGAAGAGTTGCAATAATTGGATGCGGAGGAGCAGGAAGAGCTGCAGCCATTGCTGCAAGGGATCTGGGCTTTGATGTTGTTGTTTTGAACCGTGACAAAATAAAGGCAGAAAATTTCGCTGTAAAAAATTCTTTAGGATTTGCCGGAATTGATCAATTTTCCGAAATCGCCGGCGATGCAAAAATCGTAATAGACACTCTGCCCGTTTTAACGGATATTTACGACTGCATAACCCTTAAATCAAAAATTGTTTTTGAGGCAAAATACTCAAAAACTGAACTTAAAACGAAGTGCCATAAAGAAGGCGCTGTATACATACCCGGAACACTATGGCTCCTGAATCAGGCTCTGCCTTCCTTTCGAATGTTTACAGGCGAAGAACCCGACAGAAGTGCCATGGAATTATTGACGGAAAATTGCTAAAGTTTTTTATCTTTGTCATAAATATAAAAGTGCTATTATGTCATTAAATAAAGTGTTGCTCATAGGCAATGTGGGTAAGGATCCCGAGGTGCGCCACCTCGAAAACGGATCGATGGTTGCCCGCTTTTCCCTTGCAACTACCGAGAAATTCAAGGATAAAAACGGAGAATTTCAGGAGCAGACTGAGTGGCATAATGTAGTATGCTGGAGATCTTTGGCAGAGAGAATTGAAAAGTATGTAAAAAAGGGAAGCCAATTATTTATTGAAGGCAAAATCCGCACTGGCAGCTGGGAGGATAAAACAGGCCAGATAAGATATACTGTAGAGATAATTGCCGATAATATCCAGATACTTGGCAAAAAACAGGATTCACAAGGAGCATCACCCGACCGAAACAATATTCAGGATATAGTCCCGCCTGCGGGGGCATCCGCACAGGGTATTGACGATGACGGTGACCTACCATTTTAATTTTAATCATATATGAAAGTTGATGTTGTTTTAGGCCTGCAATGGGGCGACGAGGGGAAAGGTAAAATTGTTGATGTTCTGGCAAAGAACTATCCTGTTGTTGCAAGGTTCCAGGGAGGGCCAAATGCAGGTCATTCTTTGCTCTTCGATGACAAAAAATTTGTTTTGCACACAATTCCTTCAGGTGTTTTCCGCAAAAACGCAGTTAACATAATCGGAAACGGAGTTGTTATTGACCCAATCATTTTCCGTGAAGAGTGCCTGGAAATTGAGAAAACCGGCGTACCGGTAAGAGAGAGGATTGCAATTTCAAAGAAAGCACACCTTATTCTTCCTACACACAGGATTATTGATGCAGCTTCAGAAGCATCCAAAGGTGCGTCAAAGATAGGATCGACCCTAAAGGGGATAGGTCCTACATATATGGATAAGACCGGCAGGAACGGTCTTAGGGTTGGTGATATTCTTGCAGAAAACTTTTTAGAGCGTTTTCACAACTTAAAAAGCAAACATATTACTTTCCTAAAGCAATTTGACTTTGAATACAACGCCGAAGAAAAAGAGGTCGAATGGCTCAGTGCCATTGAGTTTCTCAAAGGATTCAACCTTGTAGACGGCGAGTATTTTATAAACCATCAGCTGGACGACAATAAAAGAGTTCTTGCAGAGGGTGCTCAGGGTTCTATGCTGGATGTAGACTTTGGTTCATATCCTTTTGTTACATCATCAACAACAATTTGTGCCGGCGCATGTACAGGTCTTGGAATTGCACCTTCGCGCATAGGAACTGTTTCCGGTATATTCAAAGCATATTGCACAAGAGTAGGCAGCGGCCCGTTCCCTACAGAACTTAACGACAGTGTTGGCGAAGAACTTCGCAAGCTTGGTTTTGAATTCGGCGCCACTACCGGCCGCCCGAGAAGAACAGGCTGGCTGGACCTTGTTGCACTTAAATATGCTGTTATGATAAATGGCGTTGAGCAGCTTATAATGATGAAAGCCGACGTTCTTGATACATTCGACACAATTAAGGTTGCAGTTGCATATAAAATGAACGGAGTTGAGACACACCAGATTCCTTTTGACACCTTTGCAACGGTAGAGCCTGTTTACAAAGAATTTAAAGGATGGAAACGCGACCTTACAAAAATCACAACCGAGAGCGACCTTCCATTTGAATTTATGACTTATGTCCGCTTTATTGAAAAAGAGGTAGGCGTTCCTATCAATATTATTTCACTGGGACCGGACAGAGAACAGACTATAATGAGAACCGTATAATACCGGTTTAATTTCCAAATAAAAAGAGGCTGTCTGAAATATCAGACAGCCTCTTTTTATTGTTGATCCTTAACCTGCTAAGCGGTTTTCTTCGCTTTATTAGGTACGTCAAGCATAAGCTGCGGATTCTTGTCCGAAGACCTTCCCAGAACGAATGATACGATAATAGCAATTATGGACAGACCTATGAAGAAATACTCCGCATTTATGGCACTTTTGAGACTGGCAGCAAAAGGGTCGGTAAAGGCCAGGGTTGTTTTTGTTATGATAATTCCAACTACAATGGGAACAACGAGCATACCCATGTTTTGAATCCAGTAAATCAAAGAGTATGCAGTTCCCAGATTTTTGTCCGGAATTATCTTAGGAACCGACGGCCACATTGCTGCAGGAACCAGAGCATAAGCTATCCCGAGAATAGCTATGCCGGCGTAACCAAAAAATTGTGTCCCTGGTGCAAATGCAATAATCAGGTGAGAAATAAGCAGCAGGAAAGAACCCAGAATCATGAAACGACTGGCTTTACCCTTTCGGTCGATAAGTAATCCAAATATTGGAGTAAATATCATTGTCGAGAAAGGGAGAAGTGAAACCATAAGAGAAGCTAAGTCTCCGTCTAAGTCGAACCTTGGAATGATAATAGTTGTTGCAAATCTCCTGAACGAAATGATACAAGCATAAAAGAAAACACAAAGCAGCGAAATGAGAATAAAGTGTTTGTTTCCAAGTATTTTGAAAATATCCGAAAACTTGAATTTATCATCTTTTACTGCCTTGACAGAGTTTCTCTTTGCCTCTTCGGCTGTTTGCCTGTCGTATGTTTTATCCGTAAGCACAAACATGGTCCACAAAAGAACAGCAATCATCATAAGAACCATTGCAACTATTGTAGGTTTGCTTGTTTCGGAAAAAGGAATGTATGCCTGATCTATATTAACAAGCCTTGGCACAACAATAAGAGCTGTAGCGGTACCGAGCCTTGCAAGTGCAAGCTGAAGGCCCATTGCCAGAGCCATCTCTTTTCCTTTAAACCATTTTGCAATTGACCGCGTTACCGCAACCCCTGCAATTTCGCTGCCGAGTCCAAAGAGTGATGCTCCTGCATATGCCAGGGCAAGAGATGGTTTATCAAAAAACCTAAGCATAAATTCGTAAGCTCCGCTTTTCGCAAAACTTTCGGAAATCGCATATATAACTATAAATGAGCCTCCTACCATAAGTCCCAGGAACAATGAACCAGTGAATCGGACACCCCATTTGTCAAGAAGCATTCCGCATATAACCAGTCCTCCCCAAACACATAAAAGCGAATAGGCTCCTCCGTAAAAACCATAGTCACTCATGTTCCATCCCAGGTCGAGGATTTGCGGGTTTTTAAAGATGTGGGAAATTGTTGTAAAAATGTCGTCAAAGAAGTATGACGCAAACATTGGGATAGACAACATAAGCAGCACTAGCCAGCGTGCACTTTTCGAGTCTCTCAGTAATTTAATTGCAGAGTTCATATAAATTATTTTTTCTTAATTAAACTACTTAGTCCTTAATGTTTGGCAATTCCAAACCGTATCCTTTCTTCTTATCCTCTTTTTTGAGCCAGATTCCGAGGAAGAAGGCCAAAACACCAAGAGAAGCAAAAATGAGCATTGGAACTGTATAATTGTATTCCATAGGATTTGTGACACCTTTGTTTGATACAGCCAGGGCCCAGCCAATGAGCATTGGGAAAACCATCAAACCAATATTCTGAATCCAGAAAACAACTGAATAGGCAGAACCCAGATATCTGTTCTCAACCAGTTTTGGAACCGATGGCCATAAAGCTGCCGGTACCAGTGAGAAGCTCACGCCAAGAATAACTATTGCAGAGTATGCAATGAATTTTGTAAAATATGCAGCAGGAACAAGCGCAAAAATCAAGTGACACGATATCATTAAGATTGCACCAATAATAAGCATTGTTGCCCCTTTTCCTTTTTTGTCAAGGTAAAAGCCGAGAAGAGGAGTAAGAACCATTGCTCCAATAGGGAAGAACGAGAAGATATCGCTCGCCTCGGTATTGCTTATACTTAAACGGCATTCAAGCATGTTTGCCGCAAATTTCTGGAAAGGGAAAATTGCAGAATAATATAAAACGCATAATCCGGAAACAATAAGAAATGTCTTGCTTGTAAACAGGATTCCGATATCGCTGAGTTTGAAAGGTTCCTCAGGCTCGTCTCCTCTCTCTCCAAGTTGTTTTTCCAGTTTTTTATCAAAGAAGAAATATACAGAAAAACAAATAAGTCCGATAAACAAAAGAATTAAAACAAATAACACCGGTTTGCTAAGGTCTCCGTATGCTTCGGCTATCCTTGGCGATATTCTGAATACTGCAAAAACACCCAAACGGGCAATTGCCATTTCAATACCCATTGCAAGGGCCATTTCTTTGCCTTTAAACCATTTTACAATTCCTTTGGAAACTGTGATTCCGGCCATTTCAACACCACAACCAAAAATCATGAACCCCAGAGAAGCAAGTTTTGCCGATGCAGGGAAAGAAGTCCACCATGTGTTTAACCATGCTTCAATTCCGGTTCCTACAAAAGCAGGACTCACGGCAAAATATTTAATTGATGCACCAATGACCATAATTACTCCCGACAGCAGAGCCGTAGAGCGAACCCCTATTTTGTCAAGAATAACACCTGCAAAAATGAGGAACAGTACAAATACATTCAAAAAATACTCCGAACTGGCAAAGGTGCCATAATTCTCAGGTGTCCAGCCTCTGCTTCCCTCAAGCAAA
>JAGDMC010000200.1 GCA_017860395.1 Bacteroidota bacterium
TTCAAGAGGTACAATTAAATTTACTGACCAGCCTTTGGGTTACCTTCGCGTTACATACGGCGGTCTGGGTCTGGGTTTTGTTAAGAATCTTGGTACCCGTGCCAATAATCTTCTTCCTATGAATCATCGTATACGCATGCAGTTTTAGCGATTTCCGGCTGCTATTTTCAACTCGCAGCCTAAGACAGTACTGGAAGAATTCACAAAAAAAGAGCGACATAAATTTGTCGCTCTCTTTTTTAATTAGATTAAGGCCATAGGCCACCTTCAAGACTAGCCTCCGAAGTCGTCAAATGCTACGTTTTCTTCAGGAACACCTAGATTGTCCAGCATTTTTGTAACGGCGCTGTTCATCATTGGAGGTCCGCAAAGGTAGTATTCAATATCTTCCGGCGCATCGTGCTTGCTGAGGTAGTTGTCGAGCAATGCCTGATGGATAAAACCTGTTAATCCTGTCCAGTTGTCTTCCGGTTTTGGTTCACTGAGTGCAATATTGAATGTAAAGTTTGGAAACTCTTTTTCAATAGCGCGGAATTGCTCGGCATAGAATACTTCGCGAAGCGAACGTGCCCCATACCAGAAGCTTACTTTTCGTTTGGTCTTCTCAGTCTGGAAGAGGTGGAAAATATGTGAACGCATAGGCGCCATACCTGCTCCGCCACCAACAAATACTATTTCGTTGTCGGTAGGCTTGATAAAGAACTCGCCGTAAGGGCCAGATATAGTTACTTTGTCGCCCGGTTTGCGTGAGAATATGTATGAAGAACAAATTCCCGGATTTACAGGCATAAATGTTCCCTTAGCTCTGTCCCATGGCGGAGTGGCGATACGGATGTTAAGCATCACGATATTGCCTTCGGCAGGGTGGTTAGCCATTGAATAGGCTCGGAAAGTTTCTTCTTCGTTCTTCATTTTGAGATCCCATATCTTCATCTTGTCCCAGTCTTCATGGAATTCAGGCTGAACTTCAATATCTTTTGAGAAATCAACTTCGCATGGCGGGATATCAATTTGAATATAGCCGCCCGATTTGAATTTGAGATGTTCGCCTTCCGGCAGCTTAACAACAAATTCCTTGATAAAGGTTGCAACGTTTACATTGCTCACAACCTCGCACTCCCATTTCTTTATACCGAGTACCTCTTCAGGAATCTCGATTTCCATATCCTCTTTGACTTTTACCTGACAGCCAAGTCTCCATTGAGTCTGCTGTTGTTTTCTTGTGAAGAAACCAACTTCAGTAGGAAGAATTTCTCCGCCACCTTTAGTAACACGGCATTTGCACATTCCGCAGGTTCCGCCGCCACCGCAGGCAGAAGGAAGAAATATTTTCTCGTTGCTGAGTGTTGTGAGAATTGTTGAACCAGGGCTTACAATAAGCTCTTTTTCGCCTTCGTTTATAGAGAGTTTAACCTCTCCAGAAGGCGTTAGTTTTGCTTTTGCATACAGCAACATCGCCACCAAAAGGAGAGTCACTATAAGAAACGATACTACTGATATTATTAAAATTGATGTTAGATTCATTTTCTTTTCCTCTTATAGTTTAATACCCATAAAGCTCATAAAGGCTATACCCATAAGGCCTACTACAATGAATGTGATTCCCAGGCCGCGTAATGGAGCAGGGATATTTGAATATTTAAGCTTCTCGCGGATAGCTGCCAGTGAAACAATTGCAAGGAACCAGCCAACACCCGAGCCGAGTGCGAAAGTTGTTGCCTGTCCCAAAGTTTCATAGCCTCTTTCCTGCATGAACAGTGAACCTCCGAGAATTGCGCAGTTAACGGCAATAAGGGGAAGAAAAATTCCGAGGGACGAATAAAGCGCAGGAGTAAACTTTTCTACAACCATTTCAACAAGTTGGGTGATTGAAGCTACGACTGCAATAAATATGATGAAACTTAAAAAGCTAAGATCCAAATCGGCAAATTGCGGGCTCAGCCAGCTGAGCGCTCCGGGCAATAGTACATATTTGTAAATAAGGTAGTTTACTGGAAGTGTAATCACAAGTACGAAAATTACTGCAATTCCAAGACCTGTTGCTGTTTTTACGCTTTTTGAAACGGCCAGAAATGAACACATTCCCAAAAAGTAGGCAAATATCATATTCTCCATGAATATGGATTTGACGAATATATTTACTAATTCTTGCATTTTGGTATATGTTATTATTTTTCAATTAAATCTTTAGAAATGCTTCTTTGAACCCAAATGATAAGTCCTATAAGAATAAGGGCCATAGGCGGGAGAATCATCAGACCGTTGTTTTCATAAAAACCTCCGTTTTTAAGATACCAGTTAAGCGGAATAATCTGAATTCCAAAAAGGGTACCCGATCCGAAGAATTCACGAACAAATGCAATGACCACAAGGATTATTCCGTAGCCAAAACCATTTGCAAGGCCGTCAATGAGTGACGGGAAAGGCTTGTTGCCAAGTGCAAATGCCTCAATCCGCCCCATAATGATACAGTTGGTGATAATCAATCCTACAAACACAGATAGTTGTTTGCTCACTTCATATGAGTACGCTTTTAGAATCTGGTCCACAAGAATAACGAGCATTGCTACAACCACAAGCTGTACAATAATCCGGATTCTGTTCGGGATTGTATTTCTTATGAGAGATATGATAAAACTTGAAAACCCGGTTACAATGGTTACCGAGATAGCCATTACAATTGCCGGTTCAAGTTTGGTGGTTACTGCAAGCGCAGAACAGATACCCAGCACCAGTACGGTAATTGGGTTTCCTTTGAAAAGAGGTTCTGTAAATATCTTTTTATTCATCGCTTATCTATTTAATAGGGGTTTTTATTGCAGCTTTTGTTGTATCAGCGGGAACTGTCATTGTGCTGTCTGCTGCAGGTACAACGGGAGCCGGCTCCTTAAGATTTGCCTTGAAGAAGTTGAGATATTCTGTGAGGTTGTTCTTAAGCATTGCTTCAACCGCCTTTGATGTTATTGTCCCTCCTGAAATTGCGTCAACCTGATTAACAGCTGTTGGATCCGCTCCGCCCTTAACAACTAGTATTGAAACAAATTTTCCGTTTTCAAATATCTGTTTTCCTTCAAATTGTTTACAAAATGCAGGGGTACTGATCTCTGCTCCCAGGCCTGGAGTTTCTCCTTTGTGGTCAAGAGTTGTTCCGTAAATTGTATTGAAATCATTCTTCAGAGCAACGTATCCCCAAATAGGGCCCCAGAGGCCGGTTCCGTGAACAGGCAAAATGTAGATTTTGTCTTTTGAGTCCAGAGTACAGATGTACATCTGAAGAGTAACATCTCCCTCCTGTATTGTTGTATCTTTAATATACTTTGAATATAAGTCTTCAATGTATTTAGCCTTGTCGGCTGCAGTTGCTGCTTCAGTCCCCAGGTGAACCGATTTTAAAACCATTTGCTTGGTTTCAATCTCAATATTTCTTTCCTGTTTGTCTTTTAAAAGATATGAGGCGAGAGCAAGAACGACAGCAACAACTACAACAAGCACTGTTGAGTAGATTACTGTATATAAGTTTTTATTTGTGTCCATTGTTGTTCTCCTTATTTATTTT
>JAGDMC010000002.1 GCA_017860395.1 Bacteroidota bacterium
AAGGATATCATTACAATTGACCATATGTCAAAAATGCTTGACAATGCAATAGTTTGCAACATTGGCCACTTCGACAATGAAATACAGGTAGAAAAACTTAAGAACTATCCGGGCATCAGGACAAGAAATATTAAACCTCAGGTTGATCAGTACTTCTTTCCGGAAGGACACTCAATTTTACTGCTGGCCGATGGCCGCCTGGTTAACCTTGGTTGCGCTACAGGTCACCCTTCATTTGTAATGAGCAACTCATTTACAAATCAGACCCTTGCTCAGATTGAACTTTGGACAAAAGAGCTGGAAGTTGGAGTTTACCTTTTGCCTAAACTTTTGGACGAAGAGGTGGCAAGGCTGCATCTGCAAAGAATTGGCGTTAAACTCACAACGCTTACTCCTGAACAGGCTGCATATATCGGTGTAGATATTGAAGGACCGTATAAACCTGCGTACTACAGGTATTAAACAGCCTTATACGCTGATAATTAATATTATGCTAAAAAGAACGACATCATGGATGTCGTTCTTTTTAGCAATTAACTGTATATGATCCTAAATGAATTTTGAATTATCTTTGCAATCAGAAATATAGAATACTATGACAAATAACTCACTTGAAGTTGCTGCCGGCAAAAAAATATTGATTCTCGATGGTGCCATGGGTACAATGATCCAAAGGCACAAACTTCAGGAAAGCGATTATCGCGGAGAGATGTTTAAGGAACATCCCATGCTTCAGAAGGGGAACAACGATTTGCTGTCCCTTACTAAACCAGAAGTTATTAAAGGTATTCACAGGGAATATCTTGAAGCCGGGGCTGATATTATTACTACAAATACATTTAATTCAAACAAAATTTCCATGGCAGATTATGGCATGGAAGGAAGAGTTTATGAGTTGAATGTTGGGGCGGCGCGGCTGGCGGCGGCAGCCGTGCGTGAATATGCGGCGTCCCTTGAGGAAGATAACAAACCCGGCCGCGCCCTCTTTGTGGCGGGCACAATGGGGCCAACCAACCGCACAGCATCAATGTCTTCCGATGTTAACGATCCGGGAGCGAGAGCCGTCACTTTTGATGATCTTGTAGAGGCGTACTCTGAGCAGGCGAAAGGTCTGATTGACGGTGGCGTGGATATTCTTCTTGTTGAGACAGTATTTGATGTTCTTAATTGCAAAGCTGCACTTTTTGCAATTGATTCTGTTTTTGAGGAGAGAGGAATGAAGTTGCCGGTTATGGTATCCGGGACAATCACCGATGCCAGCGGAAGGACTCTTACAGGACAGACCCTCGAAGCTTTTTTAGTGTCTGTTTCCCATTTTCCATTGTTTAGCATTGGGCTTAACTGTGCTTTAGGAGCGGAGCAGCTCCGCCCCTTCATACAGGAACTGAGTGCAAAGTCGCCGTTTTATGTTTCTGCGCACCCTAATGCGGGGCTGCCAAACCAGTTTGGCGAATATGACCAGTCAGCAGCCTTTATGGCATCAATTGCAGAAGATTATATGAAAGAGGGCTGGGTGAATGTTCTTGGAGGCTGCTGCGGAACTACTCCTCTGCATATTCAAAAAATTGCGCAGGCCTCAAAAAATCATAAACCACGGGTTAAACCCGATATTAAAAAATTCACAAAACTCAGTGGTCTTGAGGTTCTCACAATAACTCCGGAAACAAACTTCGTAAATGTTGGAGAACGTACAAATGTCTCAGGTTCGATTAAGTTTGCCAGGCTCATCAGGGAGGAGAAATACGACGAAGCTCTCGCTATCGCAAGAAATCAGGTTGAAGGTGGTGCGCAGGTTATTGATATTTGCATGGACGAGGCAATGCTTGATTCGGAAAAGGCGATGGTAAAGTTTGTTAATCTCATTATGGCCGAGCCGGATATCTCAAAGCTTCCGTTAATGATTGACTCTTCCCGATGGAGTGTTATTGAGGGAGCACTCAAATGCATCCAGGGCAAATCTGTTGTCAACTCAATCAGCCTTAAAGAGGGAGAAGATATTTTCCTAAACCGCGCAAAAACAATCAGGAAATACGGAGCAGCCACAGTTGTTATGCTGTTTGACGAAAATGGCCAGGCAGACACTTTTGAAAGGAAAATAGAGGTAGCCGAAAGGTCCTATCGTCTCCTTACGGAAAAAATAGGATTTCCTCCGGAAGATATCATATTTGACCCCAATGTTCTGGCTGTTGCAACAGGCATTGAGGAACATAATAATTATGGAATCAATTTCATAAGGGCAACAGAATGGATCAAACAGAACCTTCCGTATGCAAAAGTGAGCGGAGGAATAAGCAATCTCTCTTTTTCTTTTCGCGGTACCGACAAAGTGCGTGAGGCAATGCATTCGGTTTTCCTTTTTCACGCAATAAAGGCCGGTCTTGATATGGGTATTGTTAATCCGGGGATGCTGCAGGTATACAGCGAAATTGAACCGAATCTTCTCGCACTGTCGGAGGATGTGATTCTTAACCGACGTTCCGACGCGACTGAACGGCTTGTGAAATTTGCTGAGGGAATTAAGAATGAGGGAAAGAAACAAGAAAAAGAAGATGCATGGAGGATGCTTCCTGTCGTTGACAGAATAAAGCATGCTCTTATCCGTGGACTTGATGAATTTATTGAACAGGATGTTGAAGAAGCGCGATCACTCTTTAAAAGATCTATTGAACTGATAGAAGGCCCGTTAATGGGAGGTATGAATGAAGTGGGAGATCTTTTTGGCTCCGGTAAAATGTTTTTACCGCAGGTTGTTAAGAGTGCCAGGGTAATGAAGAAAGCTGTAACAAAACTTGCCCCCTATATTGAACAGGAGAGCCTTGGTGAAGAGAAGAAGAGTGCCGGTAAAGTTCTTTTGGCAACAGTAAAGGGAGATGTTCACGACATTGGAAAAAACATAGTGGGGGTTGTGCTGTCTTGTAATAATTACGAGATAATCGACCTTGGCGTTATGGTTCCGGCAGAAAAAATTATTGATGCTGCCATTAAAGAACAGGTAGATTTTATTGGTCTTAGCGGGCTCATAACTCCTTCGCTTGAAGAGATGGTTCATGTTGCTGCAGAAATGGAACGCAGGAAGATTTCCATTCCTCTCCTGATTGGAGGAGCAACTACTTCGGAAATACACGCAGCTGTTAAAGTTGCCCCTGTTTACTCATACTCTGTTATTCACGTAAAAGATGCTTCAAAAGCCGCCGGTGTTTTATCTTCATTGCTTAACAAAGACAGTATCGACTACGCTACATCCATACGCGATAAGTATAACAAAATGCGTGATGCTCACAGTTCACGTGTTGCCGAAAAAAATCTTATTACACTGAGTCAGGCTCGTGCGAACAGGTTTTGCGGCGACTTCTCCCCTTTTGCTCCAAAGCAACCGGGAATTCATGTTCTAAACAACATTGATCTTGCAGAACTTGCTGGTTATATAGACTGGACCTTCTTTTTCTTTGCATGGAAACTGTCCGGCAAGTATCCCGCAATCTTTTCAGATCCCGTAAAAGGGGAAGAGGCAAAGAAATTGTTTGATGATGGCCAGATATATCTCAAAAAGATAATTGAGAATAAACTTATAACAGCAAAAGCGGTATTCGGTCTCTTCCCTGCTGTCTCAGACGGTGACGATGTAAAAGTTCTTGAACCAAAATCAACCTTCTGTTTTTTAAGAAATCAGGAACAAAAAGAAAAGGGAATCAATAATCTCTCTCTTGCCGATTACATTGCTCCGGAATCAACCGGCATTATTGACAATATCGGAGCATTTGTTGTAACGGCAGGACTTGACGAATCAGGAACTGACAAATACAAAGACGACGACTACGCAATGATTATGATTCGTATTCTGAGCGACAGGCTTGCAGAAGCTGCAGCAGAATGGCTTCATGCAAAAATTCGAAGAGAATATTGGGGTTATGCAGCAGAGGAAAATCTATCTGTAGAAGAGATGATTAAACAAAAATACAAGGGCATCAGACCGGCACCCGGATATCCTGCCTGTCCCGACCATACCGAAAAAAGAGTTATCTTTGACTTACTCGGGGCCGAAAAGCGAATTGGAGCAAGGCTCACAGAAAATTTTGCAATGGTTCCGGCAGCAGCAGTGAGCGGATATGTTTTCTCTCATCCGCAATCTGCCTACTTTAACATTGGAAAGATTGGTGAGGACCAGCTGAAAGAATATGCCTCCCGCAAAAAGATGACTATTGAAGAGGCCGCCAAATGGCTGGCTCCAAACTTATAAATAACCCCATTAGAGTATGAACGTAATAGATAAAATAAAAAGCGCCAAAGGGCCACTATTCACATTTGAACTTCTTCCTCCGCTAAGAGGCCACAGCATCGAAAGAATTTATAATGCCATCGACAGATTGATTGAATTTGATCCGGCATATATAAATTTTACTTCGCACCGCAACGAAACTACATATTATGAGAGATCGGACGGACATATCGAAAAGAAAATTGTACGAATCCGCCCCGGAACTGTTGCTTTAGCTGCCGCTGTAAAGTACAAATACAACATTACAGTTGTTCCCCATATATTATGTGGGGGTTTTTCCAGGGAAGAGACTGAAAATGCTCTTATCGAGATGAATTTTCTTGGTATAAACGATGTTCTGGCACTCAGAGGTGATACCCAAAAAGGAGCCCGCCGTTTCATCCCCGACAAGGACGGCCATTCCCATGCCAATGAACTGGTAGAGCAGATTACCAACATGAATAATGGAAAATATCTTGAAGATACTCTTGAGGTTACAACTCCTTCTAATTTTTGCATAGGGGTTGCAGGTTATCCTGAGAAGCATTTTGAAGCTCCTAACAGACGGATTGATATTGAAAATCTTAAGAAAAAAGTTGATGCAGGCGCACACTATATTGTTACACAAATGTTTTTTGACAACAGTAAATTTTTCCAGTTCAGGGACGATTGTGTTAAGGCCGGTATAACTATTCCAATAATTGCCGGAGTAAAACCAATATCAGCACTTAACGACATCAATCTTTTGCCTCAGGCTTTCCATATAGATCTTCCAAACGACCTTTATGTTGCCGCACAAAAATGCACAACAGACAAAGAGGTTCGTGAAGTAGGAATCGAATGGACAACCATGCAGTCCAAAGAGCTTATAAAAGAAGGAGTTACCGGAATACATTATTACACATACGGCGGTTCTGATAATATCGCCAGAATAGTTAAAGCGTCGTTTTGATTGCTGAATGATTTTGCCTGCCGCATGGCTCATTAACCATGTCGCAGTCGCACCATATTTTTTTCAAAAAGCCTGAAAAGTATTTATTTATTTTTCAGGCTTTTTTATTATATTTGATTAGAGTTCCGTGAGTGTTTTATTTTGTAAAACAACCATTATGAAAAGGCTATTTTTACTTCTTATGATTGGAGTTAATTGCTTTTCAAATGTATTTGCTCAGGAAAAAGATACATTAAAAGCCGACGATATTCTTAAAATGTCGTTTACAGACCTGATGAATACAAAAGTAATCAGTGCGTCTAAGGTCCAGCAGGAAATTAAAGATGTTTCCGCCACCGTTCAGGTGATTACTGCAGAACAGATTAAAGATCGCGGATATTTTACTCTTGAAGAGGCTTTGGGGGATTTACCGGGATTTCAATTCAGGAATATAAACGGGTTTAACAGCTATGTCTTTCTGAGAGGTGCTCCCAGCCAGAATAATCTGATTCTATTATTGGTTGACGGCGTCCAGATTAATGAGTTGAATTCAGGCGGCTTCTATGGAGGGGGGCAGTTTAATATGTCAAATATTGAAAGGATTGAAATTGTTTACGGGCCTTCATCTACGCTTTATGGAACAAATGCCGTTTCCGGAGTAATAAATATTATAACAAAAAGTTCCAATTGGGGGAAAAAAGGTAACATAAGTATGCTTGCTGGTACCTTCAAAACCGGAATGCTGGATTTTAACTTAAGAAATTATAACGACGAAAGTCAAATCGCCTATTCTGTTTCCGGAATGTATAAAGTCTCTGAGAAGGCCGATTTGCGAGGAATAGATGGGGATAATAACTGGACCGGTGAAATGGAGAATTTTGAAAACGACTTCTCCTTATCGGCAAAACTGAGAATAAAAAACTTTAGTGCAGGAATTATATTTCAGAATAAACAGTCATCAATGACAACTAATAACAAATCCATTGATGATAAGTATTTCGACAGAAATACTTTGTGGAACATCTCCTTTCTTAATGGATTTGTAAAATATACCTACAACAGAAGCAACAGAATTTCTTATAAATCTACACTATACTACAGGAACGCAACTGTAAACCCAAATACAGTCAATAATATTATTAAGGCGACAGATACAACCAGCGGTAATCAGGTTGGCTATTACAGGCCAAACCACTTGGTTGGCTTAGATAATCAGCTCATCTATAACCCATTCAAAAAATTAATGATAATAGGTGGGATAATTGGAGAAATAGAAAAACTTTCCGATGGTTTTTCAATTTCAAACAGCAATTCTCAGTTTGTCCCCCCTCCTGCCCCTTCAAAACCGGATATGCTTAACAACAATCTTTTCAGCTATTATCTGCAGCTGAATTACAAAATCATCAATAAATTGTCATTCGTCGGAGGAATCCGTCATGATTTTTCAAGTTACTACGGACGAGTCCTGACGCCACGTGCCGGGCTTGTATTCAATACAGATAAATTTACAGCAAAATTCATGTACAACAGGGCTTTCAGGGCACCAAAACCATGGGACTATAACTATGGAACGGGCAATGAATTACTGAAACCGGAAAAAATGCATTCTTTTGAATTGTTTACATCATATTCCATTCTTAAAAACCTCTCTTTCGGGGCATCACTTTACAGAAACCATATTAACGATAAGCTCACTCTGGATATTTCCGGAAGTGATGTAAGATGGGTTAATGAAAACAAGCTAAACACATTTGGTCTTGAATTTTACGGTAATTACTCAACAAAAAGCCTTTCCATTTACGCAAATTATACTTATACCAACTCTTACGAAGACGAAGGAATACTTATTCCCGAGATTTCCATGCATACGGCAAATGCAGGCGTAACATATTCTTTCTCGCCACACATTAAAGCAAACCTAAGAGCCAACTATCTTGGAGGCAGGAACAATCCAATGCTGATACCTTCTACCGGAGACAATAAAATTGATGGTGTATTTTTACTGCATGGAGCCATTTCCTATAATGATTTCAATGGATTCGACATTCAACTTAAGGTAAATAATTTTTTCAATGAGGTTTATTATCATCCTTCTAACCGCTTTGCCGGAAGATACAGGCAACCGCAAAGGAGTATTATGTTAATGATAACTTATGATTTATTCAGATAATTTAATCGAGATATGGCAAAAAGCTCTTTACATATTGGAAAGCATATTGCGCTGCTGATTATTTTATTTTCGGGATTAATTATTCCTTGCCGTGGAGAAGCGCAAACACGGGAACTATTATTGAAAGCCGGTTACATAGAAAAGTTTACCCATTTTGTTGATTGGTCCAAAAACCCGTTCAGTAAAGACTCTTTATTCAAAGTGGCAGTTATAGGCGACAAGAAATTTTCTCTGGCACTTGAACAAATTTTTAGCAATATAAAGGTAAATGAAAAGAGCGTTAAGGTTACCTATATAACCTCCGTGGACCAGATTAAAGACAACATGATTCTTGTGATTTCAAAATCTATAGGAAGTGATAAACTTGACGAGATACTTGATTACACTACTGGAAAAACAATACTCACAATAAGCGAAAAGGACGGATACGGAGTAAGAGGGTCAATAATAAATCTGGTTGTAGTTGATGAATTTATCCGTTATGAGATTAACAGAGTAACCCTTGGAAAATCGGGGCTTAAGATGAATAGTTTGCTGATTAAATCCGGAACACTGGTTGGAACAAAATGATTAAATTTCAATTCATACGAGACCTTTCCATAAAGAACAAGATAATTGTTATTGTTTTGTTCGTCGTGTTTACTGCAATATCTGCAGGGTTTATTACAATTGCCACCTGGGATATAAATAAACTTAAGGCCAATACCCAGTCAAATTTAGTATTGAATGCCAAGTTAATAGGTGATTATTGTGTTGTGCCTCTATTTTTTGACGATAAAAATCAGGCTTCTGAAGCATTGTTGCGGTTGAAGTTTGTTGAATCTGTTGAGCAAGGATATTTGTTTGATAAAAACGGAGAACTATTTGCCTCTTATCCGGACACTATTTCAAATAATATGATTCCCGCTATTAATAAAAGTTCGGAAACGAGTTTTGAAGGAGGTTATTTTTATGTTACAGAAACTATCAATTTTCAGGGAAAGGTGCTGGGAACAATTTTCATTAAGGCAAATTCCAAAATACTTACAGCCCAAAAACAGAAGCTTATTTGGGTGCTGGCTATACTGGTAATCGCTCTTCTTTCGCTTTCATACTTTCTTGTATCAAGAATGCATAAGCTTGTTTCTGCACCAATCTTAAACTTAGCAACCTTAACTGCTGCAATTTCTAAAAACCAGAACTTTAATGTTCAAATTGAGCAACACGGAAGTGATGAAGTGGGATTTCTTTATGAGCAGTTTAACAATATGTTGTCTCAGCTGTTGAAGAGACAGAATGAGAGGGATCTGGCAGAGGAAGAGATCCGGAATTTAAATGCAAGTCTGGAAAAAAAGGTTGCAGAGCGTACCGCTTTGCTGGAAGCCGCAAATAAAGAGCTTGAGTCTTTTTCATATTCGGTCTCTCACGACCTGAGGGCGCCATTACGTCACATTAATGGCTATCTTGAATTGCTTATCAAACGAAACAATTCGCAGCTGGACGATAAAGGGAAACATTATATTGAGTCCATTTACGAGGCATCCAACCATATGGGTCATTTAATTGATGACCTGCTTAATTTTTCCCGCACAGGACGTATGGAGATGAAGCCGGATAATATCGATATGAACAAGGTTGTAAAAGATGCTATGATAATTTTGGAGTCCGAAATGAAAGGGCGCAAAATTGACTGGAAACTTAATACTTTGCCAAGTGTTCATGCAGACTATGCCATGATGCGGCAGGTATGGGCCAACCTTATTGGAAATGCAATTAAATATAGCCGTAAACGTGATATTGCAACCATAGAAATTGGGGCAATAAACGAAAGAAATGAAATAATATTTTTTATCCGGGACAATGGTGCCGGATTCGATATGAATTATTCGCAAAAACTGTTTGGAGTATTCCAGCGGTTACATTCAAACGAAGAATTCGAAGGCACAGGAATAGGCCTGGCAAATGTTAATCAGGTTGTAAAAAGGCACAATGGGCGAACCTGGGCCGAAGGAGAAGTCGATAAAGGGGCTACTTTTTATTTTTCATTACCTAAATAATGGGAGAGTATAATATGATTGAACTTAAAAAAATTCTACTGGCAGAAGATAATCCGAAGGATGTAGAACTGACCCTTGAAGCAATGGAAGACAGTCTTCTTGCGAACAGAGTGGTGGTGGTTAAAGACGGTGTCGAGACAATGGAATATCTAAGGTGTGAAGGGCAATTTGCCGATAGAGAACCCGGGCTTCCGTCTGTTTTGCTGCTTGACATAAAGATGCCCCGAAAAGACGGCATTGAAGTGTTGCGGGAAATACGAAGTGATCCTAAATTAAAGTTGCTTCCGGTTGTGATGCTGACTTCTTCCCGTGAGGACAAAGATTTGCTGAACAGCTATTATTTAGGCGTAAATGCGTATGTGGTAAAGCCTGTAAATTTCAACGGTTTTATTGATGCGATTAAGCAATTGGGCATTTTCTGGGGATTAGTTAATGAACTTCCTCCGGAAAATAAGTAACATAAAAATTAAAACAGGTTTATATGAAGGTCAAGCTGTATGCACTTCTTCTTGAAGATGTAAAGAGAGATGCCGAACTTTTGGAAGAGATTCTTACCGAAGAGGGATTCGATTTGGAAATTGATCTGGTAGATAACGAGGAGGAATTTGTATCAAACCTGAAGAGGCATAACTATGATATAATTTTTGCAGATTTTACATTGCCTTCTTTCAATGGACAGTTGGCACTGGAACTGGCAAAAAAGTTAAGCCCAAATGTTCCGTTTATTTGTATTTCAGGCACAATTGGAGAAGACAGGGCTGTTGAACTTCTTAAACAGGGAGCTACTGACTATGTACTTAAAGACAGAATGGAGAGAGTCCCAATGGCAACAAAAAGAGCATTGGATGCTACGGCTCAGCTAAGTAAATTCCGGGAAACAGAAATTGAATTGCAAACCAACAGAAGATTGCTTCAGTCCATTATTAACAATGCGCTTGATTCAATTTATATAAAGGATATCAATGGTAAATACCTGCTGTTCAATGATGCCGCTGAAAAAACATTCGGTATTACGGAACAGGAAGTCATTGGCAAAGATGATTCCGTTATTTTCCCGGCCGTTCATGCTCAAATGGTAAAGGAAATAGATAAAAAAGTCATTGAGAGCGGTGTTCCTTATACCTATGAAGATTCTATCATCACTTCCGGGGGTGCTGTCCGCACTTTTCATACTATAAAATGTCCCATGTTCGACGACTTTGGCAATCCTACGGGCCTTTTTGGAATTGCCCGGGATATTACCGAACGTAAGCGTCTTGAGCAAGTACTTACAGAAGCTAAAGATAAAGCAGAAGACAGCAACAGATTAATTACCGCATTTCTTAACAACATCTCACACGAAATTCGTACCCCGATGAATGCAATCGTCGGTTTTTCGGATTTTTTAAAAGTTCCGGAGCTTCCTGTAGAAAAACGCATTGAGTATATTGATATTATTTCAAATAACTGCTACCAGCTGCTTGATATCATAAACGACATTGTAATCACCGCTTCCCTTGCATCAGGTCAGGTTAAATTAAATATCAGCAATTTCAACATTAATATTATCTGCAAGAACCTGTATTCTCAGTTTGAGCCAAAAGCCAAATTGAAAGACATAACATTAAATTATGATTGTCCTTTTGATGATAGCAATGCAGACATTCGTACAGATGAGATAAAACTGACTCATATTCTTTCCAGCCTGATTAATAATGCTATTAAGTTTACATTAAAGGGGAATATCCATTTTGGATATATTGTGAGGGAAGATAAACTGGAGTTCTACATTGAAGATACAGGCATTGGAATCTCTCACGAAAAACAGGAATTGATTTTTGAACGCTTCCGCCAGGCTGAACGGTCAATTGCCTACGAATTTGGCGGTACCGGACTTGGTTTAACAATATCAAAGGGGTATGTTGAACTTCTGGGCGGGAAGATTTGGTTATCTTCCGATTTAGGTAAAGGTTCTACATTTTTCTTTACAATTCCTTTTACCAAGAGTATGTAACATTTTGTATCTTTGAGTAATATTTAACAAAATTACTCATGTCCAATTTAACTATACTAATAATGGCCGGAGGCTCAGGAGAGCGTTTCTGGCCATTGTCTACAAAAGAGAGACCTAAGCAGCTGCTAAGGCTCATTGATGAAGAAAAAAGCCTGATAAGGATGACCGTCGACAGAGTGTTGCCGATGGTGCCGGCCAATCGAATTTTCGTTGGTACAAATGCTGTTCAGGCAAAAACCGTATTGGAAGAACTGCCTATGCTTCCTGCCGGAAATGTGATTATTGAGCCTTCATTTAAGGATACTGCTGCCGCAATAGGATTTGGATGTATAGAAATTGAACGCAAGTTTCCCGATTCAACGTTAATTGTGTTGGCCTCGGACCATCTGATTAAGGATGAGGCCGACTTTAGATTGCATCTGAAAAAAGCTGTTGAAGTGGCAGAAAGGGAGGAAGCGATTGTCACCCTCGGTATTAAACCAGACAGACCCGAAACCGGTTATGGATATCTGGAGACAGGTGCTGATGCCGACTTAGTGGCGGAAGGAGGTTCCGGTGCAGACGGCAGCCTGGAGGTAGAAGAAGGATTAGTTGGATGCACAGTTGGAGTTCCAACCCGGGTTTTGCGGTTTTGCGAGAAACCTGCTTTGGAAACCGCATTGGAATATGTGAAGAGCGGGCGTTTTTTATGGAACAGCGGTATGTTTATTTTTAAGGTGTCTACGATTATACGTGCGTTTGCAGAGTTGTTACCGGCACACCGGGCTGTTTTGAAGGAAATTGAAGAATTGGAAAACGCGACGGGGAGAGGTGAAAATACGGCCAATGAACGTGACGAAAAACTTAAATTATTGTTTGAGAAATTTGTAAAAATCTCTATTGACTTTGGAATAATGGAGAAATTCAAGAATACCTATGTTATTCCCGTTGATTTTGGATGGAGCGATATTGGCTCCTACCCTGCCCTTGCCGATGTATTCCTGGCCAATGATAACGGTACAACTGTCAAAGGTGCTTCTATCAAAGAGTTCAACTCAGGAGGGAACATTGTAATTGGAACAACTGGTAAAACCATTGCCCTGCTTGGTGTTCATGATATGGTTGTTGTTGAGACTGCAGATGCCATTCTGGTTTGTACCAAGGCTGAGGCACAGAATATTAAAAAAATATTGTAAAAAAACATTTGGTTTATAATATAAACTTATTTACATTTGTAAAGTGCAACGAAATAATGGTTGCACTTTTTTAACGTTGTTTTGGTTTATAATATAAACTTATTTACGTAGCGAACATTTAATGTCACTTAAATATTAATAATTATGGAAGAGAAAATTTTATCAGAAAAAGAAAGTCTGGAACTGATTTCAAAAATGATTAGTGAGACTAAGAACAAACTCGAAAGGGGCGGCGGAAATATATTTCTGCTATGGGGATATCTGGGCGTTTGTGTATCCCTAATTGTTTACGGTCTGCTTAATTTCACAGAGAATTATGCGGTTCAGTGGTTATGGTTTCTTATTCCGGTTATAGGCTATCCGGCAATGTTTTTCATGAAAGGTAAATCTCATACGGGCTCTGTCACTTTCATCGGAAGTGTCATTTCCAAGATATGGATTGTAATAGGAGTATGCACTATTCTTGTGTCAATAAGCATTTTGTATGACTATACTCTTTTGCCTATTCTATTTATAATGTCTTTGCTTGTTACAGCCGGTGTGACAATGTCAGGACTTGTTCTCAAATTTAAACCTGCCGCTGTTGCAGGATTTATTGGGATTGTATTAAGTTTTGTATTACTGTTGGTTTCCTGGAAAAGCCAGATTCTCGTTTTTGCCGCTATGTCTGCAATAATGCTGATTATCCCGGGACATATACTAAATTCAGCCTTCAGAAAACAGCAAAAAAATGCTAACAATGTTTAAAGAGCTTGATCCGCTGCTTCATTCCCAACTCAGGCTTGCAGTGATATCTTTGCTAATGTCGCTGGAAGAGGCAGACTTTGTCTTCCTGAGAGAAAAAACCGGAGCAACTGCCGGGAACCTGAGTGTACAATTGGAAAAACTAAGTGAAGCCGGATACATCGAAGTTGCAAAAAGTTTCCTTGGCAAAAGGCCACGAACTACATGCCGGATAACTGCTCAAGGCCAAAAAGCTTTCGAAGAGTATATCGAAGCGATAAAAGGCTATATTGGGTAGTCATTTATAGCTGATAAATACGTAAATTTGTAATGATTTATACGAATATTAAATCATCATGAATAATAAACTATTGATAAGAAAAGCCTCCGGTGATATGGAGCCTTTTTCTTCAGAAAAATTAAGAAGGTCTTTGCAACGCTCCGGGGCTGCCGATAATGTTATTGAACCTATTTTAAATGATGTTGAATCATGGATTTATGATGGGATTTCAAGCAGAAAAATATATGACAGGGCTTTTGCATTATTAAGAAAAAAGACGTTAAGTGTTGCTTCCAGATACAAATTAAAGAACGCGCTTATGGAAATGGGGCCCACCGGACATCCTTTCGAGCACTTTGCGGGTCAGGTATTTAAAGCACTGGGGTATAATGTGGAAGTAGCTCAGATTCTTCAGGGCCATTGTGTCACTCATGAGGTCGATGTAATTGCTTCCAAAGAAAAAAGCCAGATGTTTATTGAGTGCAAATATTATCTCACTACAGATAAAAACGCAAATGTTCAGGTACCCCTTTACATCCGGTCCAGAGTAGATGACATAATTAAGAAACAAAGCACTCTGCCTGAGTTTGCCGGCTATACATTTTTAGGCGGTGTTGTAACAAATACAAGATTTACCTCTGATGCCATGGCATATGGTGAGTGCAGCGGCCTTAAGTTACTGAGCTGGGATTATCCTGCCGGGAACGGTCTTAAGGAGATAATAGACAGAGAAAAAATTTTCCCGATTACAGTCTTAACAAAGCTTTCAAAACAGGATAAACAGAGACTTATGGGGCAGGGAATTGTTACTTGCCGGCAAATACTTGAAACTCCAGGAACACTGGACTCTTTAGGGATAGAGATGATTAACAGACAAAAGATTCTTGCAGAAATTAAGAATCTATGTGTAACTGAATAGTCTTATTATTTTGGCTCAACTTATTTACTAATAATTACTTACTAAAAAGGATAACATCTAAGATGTTATCCTTTTTTTGCAAGTAAAATATAATAAGTAGTTTAACCATTTACTTTTTTGTAATCGGCAAGAAATTTCTCAAGTCCGCTATCGGTCAGTGGATGTCTTAATAACCCAAGAATAGCATCTAACGGGCATGTGGCAACATCCGCACCGGCTTCAAGGCACTGTATAATATGCATTGTATGCCTGATTGAGGCTGCAAGGACTTCGGTTTCGTAACCATAGTAATTGAATATTTCAACAATCTGCCTGATAAGGGCAACACCGTCGGTTGATATATCATCCAGCCGGCCTACGAATGGAGAGACATATGTTGCACCGGCTTTAGCAGCAAGGAGTGCTTGCCCGGCAGTAAAAACAAGAGTGCAGTTGGTACGAATTCCATTATCGGAAAAATACTTGATTGCTTTTATCCCTTCCTTAATACATGGTACTTTGACAACAATCTGCGGATGAAGAGCTGCGAGTTCTTTACCCTCTCTTACCATTCCTTCGAAATCCGTTGCAATAACCTCTGCACTTACATCTCCTTTAACAATATTGCAGATATCTATATAGTGTTGCTTTATTTTCGCCGCTCCTTTGATGCCCTCTTTTGCCATTAGCGATGGGTTAGTTGTTACGCCATCCAGAACTCCAAGATCATTAGCTTCACGAATTTGATCCAGGTTTGCCGTATCAATAAAAAATTTCATAATTAATGGATTTTTAGTTTATTAATATTAAACAAAGATAAAGATTATGTTGTTATGATATTTTTAAAAATGGCTATCTTCGGCGCTATAAATTTCATAATTTGTGATGCAGGAAAACTGGAAAAAAACATTTGCTTTTATTTGGACCGGACAGCTTTTTTCAACACTAAGCAGTTCTGTTGTGAGTTTTGCCGTAATCTTCTGGTTAAGCGTGCAGACAGGTTCTGCGCAAGTTCTTGCCCTTGCAACTATATCTTCACTTCTGCCACAACTTGTTCTCGGATTGTTCACAGGAGTCCTGATTGACCGGTGGGACCGTAAACGGACAATGATTGTTGCAGATATGTATATTGCTCTTCTTACTGCAGTAATGGCAGTATTGTTTTATATGGGTGCGGCAGAAATCGGATTTATATATGCTTTGCTGGCGCTGCGTTCTATAGGAAGTGCATTCCATATGCCGGCAATGGAAGCCTCTGTGCCGCTGCTTGCACCAAAGAGCGAGCTGATGCGCGTGGCCGGCATCAACAACATGATATTTTCTGTCAGCACTATTGGTGCCCCTGCTATTGCAGCCATATTTATAAGCGCTCTGGATATGACGTGGGTATTGATGTTTGATGTACTGGGTGCTCTTATTGCATGCACATCGTTGCTTTTTGTAAAAATTCCGAATCCATGGGATAAAAAAATTTCCGAGATTTCTCTTGACAACTCGCAATTTTTGGCGGGAAAGACGGCTGCATTTCAGATTACTGAAGAAAGTATTAACGAATCCTCCAAAGAGACATCGGGAAAAACAAATATTACCCAAACAGAATTCAAACGGTTTTTATCGGAGCTTAATCAAGGTTTGCATGAGATACTTAAAAGGCCGGGATTAATGTGGATGTTTATATTCACTATTTTTGCAAGTCTGGCTATGGTACCTATTTCTACTCTGTTTCCTTTAATGACACTTGACCATTTTGCCGGAGACACGTATAAAATGAGCATGGTGGAAATTGCATGGGGAGTCGGGATGTTGATCGGGGGCGGCATAATGAGTCTGCCAAAGTTCAAATTCAATAATGTCCTTCTTATAAACTCAATGTACGTGATTCTTGGAATGACATTTGCCTTTTCGGGTCTTACTCCTGCCGGGGGATTCTATGCTTTTGTAGGATTCACTTTAATCGGAGGAATTTCAGGTGCGATTTTCTGGGGAGCATTCACAGTACTTCTTCAGAAAAGTCTGGATTCATCCGTTTTAGGCCGGGTCTTTTCCATTCATAACAGCCTTATAATGATTCCCGCAATGTTTTCTCTTATAGCAACCGGATATATTGCTGATTATATAGGCATTACGAATGCATTTATAATTTCAGGGGCAATGCTGGTTTTCATTGGTCTTTTATCTCCCTTTTTACCGGCAATCCAGAGGTTCGCGAAAGAAAGCGGCAGCTAACTATCTTACTCATTCTATGTCGTTTTACGTGTGATAGGATTTTGATATCCTATTTGTGAAGATCATAATTTTCTCTATCTTTAATACTAAATATCAGTATTATGAAAATTCACGAATATCAGGGAAAGGATCTTTTTAGCAAATATGGGATTCCTACTGTTAAGGGATCTGTGTGCAGAAGCAAAGAGGAGGCTCTTCTCGCCTATGACAAGCTGGGTTTGTCAAAGGCGGTTGTAAAAGCGCAGGTTTTGACCGGTGGTCGTGGAAAAGCAGGCGGAGTTAAACTTGCCGATAATCGTGATGAACTGGGAAGGGTTGCCGAATCAATTCTTGGTATGGATATCAAAGGGTATATTGTGGACCGGGTGCTGGTTGCAGAGGCTGTTGATATTGCGGATGAATACTATTTAAGTTTTGTAATTGACAGAAATGTCAAAAGCGTGGAGATGATTCTTAGTCGCGAGGGTGGCGTAGAGATAGAGGATGTTGCAAAAACAAGTCCGGAGAAAATTCACAAAATTCCTATTTTCCCTTTCGTAGGTGTTCCCGATTTCCTCGCCCGCAAAGCTGCTTCGCTGTTGTTTGACGATTTTGGTTTGATTGTTCAGGGCAAGGAGATGATAAAGAGACTGTACAAACTTATGATTGAGACTGATGCTTCGCTGGTAGAGATAAATCCTCTGGTTGTTTGCAAAAATGGGGATCTTATTGCTCTTGATGCAAAAATAAATTTTGACGACAATTCACTTTACAGACAGCCGGAAATTGAAGCTCTGTTTGAACCAACGAAGGAAGAACAGAAGGAGCTGTTTGCCAAGTCAAAAGGATTCAGTTTCGTTCAGTTGAAAGGAGAGATTGGTTGTATGGTAAATGGCGCAGGCCTGGCAATGGCCACGATGGACATGATTAAGCTCTACGGAGGCAATCCTGCCAATTTTCTGGATATAGGAGGGAGTTCCAATCCGAATAAAGTTGTTGAAGCAATGAAGATTTTAATGAGTGATTCCGATGTTAAGGCAGTGCTGATAAATATCTTCGGAGGGATAACCCGTTGCGACGATGTTGCAAGAGGTCTGCTGGAAGCGTTCAAACAGATTAAAACTGAGATTCCCATTGTTATCCGGCTCGCCGGAACAAATGAAAAAGAGGGCCGGGCGATATTGGCTGACACTCATTTTTACTCTGCAGAGACAATGGGAGAGGCAATACGGAAGGTCGTTGAACTGACAAATCCAAAAAATTAAAAAAACAGAAAGATGAGCATTCTTATAAATAAAGACACAAGGGTTGCCGTACAGGGAATAACCGGCAGGGACGGTAGTTTTCATGCAGCAAAAATGAAGGAATACGGAACCAGAGTAGTGGCAGGCGTTTCTCCGGGCAAGGGAGGATGCATTGTTTCCGACATCCCTGTTTACAATACTGTTTATGATGCGGTTCGAAAGGACGGTGCAGATACATCAATCATTTTTGTACCTCCCATGTTTGTGAAGGATGCAATAATGGAAGCTGCTGATGCCGGAATAAAATTAATAATCTGCATAACTGAGGGTGTTCCAACACTGGATATTGTTGCTGCTAGGCATTATGCTTTTGCACAGGGAGCAAAAATTATCGGGCCGAATTGTCCGGGACTCATCACTCCGGGGGAAAGCCTTATTGGGATTATGCCGGGAAACATATTCATGCCGGGCAGGACAGGCGTTATATCAAGAAGCGGCACCTTAACTTATGAAGTGGTTTATAACCTGACAAGCTCAGGAATCGGACAGTCCACTGCAGTTGGAATTGGTGGAGATCCGGTTGCCGGTTTATACTTTATAGATTTGCTACAGATGTTTCAGGATGATCCGGGAACAGATTCAATTGTAATGATGGGCGAAATTGGAGGAGACGCAGAGGAACGCGCTGCCGGTTTCATAAAGGAGAGAATTACAAAGCCGGTTGTATCATTCATCGCCGGCCAAACTGCTCCCCCGGACAAAAGAATGGGGCACGCCGGTGCTATAATATCAAGCGGATCAGGAACCGCGAAAGAGAAAATTGAAGCCCTCATAGCTGCCGGAGCAAAAGTAGCGAAAGAGCCTGCTGAAATACCTTTGTTGCTCAAGACAATGCTTTAGAGATTGGAGCCTGTTTCAGGACTGAAAATTTAATTTTTCGTTCGGCTCATATTACTCATTAAGAGACAGTTACTAAAAAGGATGGCATCTTAGACGCCATCCTTTTTAGTAACGAATTGATTATGTTCACACTAGGCTTGGACCGGGAAATAGGCGCTCCTCCTTATCTGGTTACACAGCTGTCTTGGTAGCGTCTACGAACACGCGGGTGGCAAGTTCCTTGTCAAGCAGGTATATGGCCTGGCCGTTTTCACCGATGAGCTTAAGCTGATCTATAATATTGATAACATTTTGCTCTTCTTCTGTCTGTTCGTTAATGAACCACTGAAGCATGTTGGCTGTTGCATGGTCGCGCTCGGCAAAGGCTACTTCATAGCAATTGCTTATCATTTCGGTTACTTTGCATTCGTGTTTGTAGGTCTCTTCAAAAGCATCTGTAATGCTTTTCCACTCAAGAGGAACTTTATCGAGTGCGGCTAGCTTAACCTGACCTCCGCGGGCAATTATGTAGTCGGTTAGTTTAATTGCATGAGTTGTCTCTTCCAGGTACTGAACTCTCATCCAGTTTGCAAAACCTTTTAGTCCTTTGGTTTCAAACCATGAAGACATTGAAAGGTACAGAAATGACGACCAGAATTCTGCATTGATTTGTTTGTTTAAAACGTCTTCTACTTTTTTATTAAATTTCATATCTCTAAAATTTATATATTATTAATATTCTCGAATATAAGTGATTGCTAAATTAGTTATTTTTTCTTAGATTTGGATTAAGCATAGCTCTGAAACTACTTATTTTTATAAACAAAATAAATTGAAAAAGGTTCTCACTTTAGACGGAGGCGGAATCCGTGGAATTATCTCCGCCTCAATTATTGCACATCTGGAAGCAAGGCTTCAGGTGGCAAAATCGGATCCGTCTTTGCGTATATCGGATTTTTTTGATTTGCTTGCAGGAACTTCTGCGGGAGGAATTCTGACGGCATTGTACCTCACGCCGGAAGATGATAAGTCGGCAGGAGACAACAACGAATTAAGGCCTAAATATTCAGCCGCTCAAGCCCTTGAATTCTATGAAGAACTTGGCCCGATTCTTTTCAACCGATCTTTTAAACAAATTTTGGTCTCGGGATGCGGTGTTTTTAGAAGCCGCTATAGCGCGGACGCTCTATACGAATTTGCCAAAAAGATTTTGGGCGATACTTATATTTCTGAAGTTGCTAAAGATTGTTTGATAACATCTTACGATTTAAGCACAAGGAAGGCACTTCTTTTTTCACGTTATTCTGTACGAAAGTATGGTGCTATGGCAGATTACAAACTTTGTGACATTGTAAGGGCCACTTCTGCAGCACCCTCCTATTTTCCTCCTGCACAAATATTTGCGAAAGATGATTCTGCGCGTCACCTTGTGGACGGCGGGGTATATGCAAACAATCCTGCAATGTGTTCGCTTGTTGAAGCAATAAAACTTTGGCCGGAACTTTCCATAAAAGATTACTGGATGCTCTCGGTAGGAACAGGCAAGGTGGTTAAGCCATATTTTCATGAGAAGACAAAGAGGTTTGGTTATATTGACTGGCTGGTTCCAATCATTGACATCCTTACATCTTCAGTTGCAGAGACAGTCGGGTATGAGGCTAAACAGATTTTCACTGCCTCAGGTGTTCCCGAAAATTACATCCGTATTGAGCCGCCAATACTTTCGGCTGATATAAGAATGGATAATGCAAGAAAGTGGAATATAAGAGCATTGAAGAATGCGGCTCAAAATTACATTGACCATAACTCCGATGTTTTCGACAGGGTTGTTGCTGATTTAACATCAAAATAAACCGGAAGTAATATTTTAGGGGACATTTTGTCTATATTTGTATTATAGAAATCATAACTTAAACATATGAAAGGTATTGTGCTGGCCGGCGGTTCCGGTACCCGTCTTTTTCCTATTACAAAAGGGGTTTCAAAACAACTTCTTCCCATTTTTGACAAACCGATGGTCTATTATCCCATTTCAGTTCTTATGCTCGCAGGCATAAGAGACATTCTGATAATTTCCACACCTTCGGATTTGCCCGGTTTTAAAAGACTTCTTGGCGACGGATCTGATTACGGTGTACGTTTTGAATATGCAGAACAGCCTTCTCCTGACGGACTTGCTCAGGCATTTATAATTGGAGAAAAATTTATTGGAAACGATACTGCATGCCTTGTTCTTGGAGATAATATATTCTATGGACAATCTTTTATAAGTATGTTAAAAGAGGCAGTAATTGCTGCTGAGGAGGACGAAGACGCGTCAGTTTTTGGCTATTGGGTAAATGACCCTGAAAGATATGGGGTTGCTGAATTTGACAAAAACGGTAAAGTGCTAAGCATAGAAGAGAAACCCAAAAACCCTAAAAGCAATTATGCAGTTGTTGGATTGTACTTCTACCCCAACAAGGTTGTAGAGGTGGCGAAGCGTATCAAGCCTTCGGCAAGGGGTGAACTTGAGATAACAACTGTAAATCAGGAGTTTCTTAAAGAGGACCGGCTTAAGGTTCAGACTTTGGGTCGCGGCTTCGCCTGGTTGGACACCGGAACACACGACTCTCTTTCTGAAGCTTCAAATTTTGTTGAGGTAATTGAAAAAAGAACCGGTCTGAAAATCGCCTGTCTTGAAGAAATTGCATACAACAGCGGATGGATTAACTCGGATAAAATGCGGGAGATTGCTCAGCCAATGATAAAAAATCAATATGGTCAATACCTGTTGGGTCTAATAAAATGAATATAATTAAAACAGAAATCCCTGAAGTTGTAATAATCGAGCCGATTGTGAGGGGTGATTCCAGAGGTTATTTTATGGAGTCGTTTCTTAAAGAGAAGTTTGAAAGAGAGGTAAAATCGACCATATTCGTTCAGGAAAATGAATCAATATCATCTTACGGAGTTCTCAGGGGATTGCACTATCAGCTTTTGCCATTTTCCCAGTCCAAGCTTATAAGGGTTGTTACCGGTAAAATACTGGATGTTGCTGTTGACATTAGAAAAGGATCTCCAACTTTTGGAAAATGGGTGGCTACCATTCTGTCCGGCGAAAACAAAAGGCAACTTTTTATTCCCCGAGGTTTTGCACACGGATTTTCTGTATTGGAAAACAATACTGTAGTTCAATACAAAACCGATAATTACTATGCTCCTGAGTTCGAAGCAGCAATCCGCTGGAACGACCCTGCACTTTCCATTGACTGGGGGGTGCCGGTTTCGGATATTAAGTTGAGCGAAAAGGATAAATACCATCCAATGCTTGCTGATGCAAAGCTATTCGATTACAACGAAAATCTTTACGGATAAAAACCTTAATATGGCAAACATACTGATAACAGGCAGCAATGGTCAGCTCGGAAGCGAGCTGAGAGACATTTGGTCTGATGGTGCTCCTGATATTGAAATAAAAACGAATGCAAACAAATTCTTCTTTACAGACGTTTCCGAGCTTGACATAACAGACAGAGAAGCTGTTGACAAATTCGTTTCAAAGGGAAAAATTGAGGTAATTGTCAATTGTGCTGCATACACAGCCGTCGACAAAGCAGAGGATGACATAAAAATGGCTACAGTCGTGAATGCAGATGCAGCAAGAAATCTGGCCGAAGCGTCGGCAAAGCTGAGCTCCGGCCCGCTGCTTATTCACGTTTCAACTGATTATGTTTTTGACGGAAAGGGTCATAAACCATATCGGGAAGACGATGTCTGCAACCCGGCAGGTGTTTATGGAAGGACGAAACATGAAGGAGAGCGGGAGATTCAGAAATCCGGTTGCAACTATATGATAATCCGTACTTCGTGGCTTTACTCCACCTACGGAACAAATTTCGTAAAAACGATAACAAAACTGGCTGGAGAGAGGGATTCCCTGAATGTTGTATTCGATCAGATAGGAACTCCCACTTATGCCGGAGATCTTGCAAAAGCAATTGACGCTATTGTGAAGAAGTATATAGGAGCAAAACCTGAAGAACAAAAACGCCTTTGCGGAATTTACCACTTCTCAAACGAAGGAGTGTGTTCGTGGTACGACTTTGCGATGGAGATTGTTGCTCAGACCGGGAGTAATTGCAAAGTGAGCCCTGTGACCTCAGAAATGTTCCCGGCAAAAGCACCCCGGCCACACTATTCGGTGCTTG
>JAGDMC010000201.1 GCA_017860395.1 Bacteroidota bacterium
GAGAGATTTTCCAGTTTTATAGGTTTTGTAAATAACGAATCGATTGACCGTATAACAGAAATATCTCCATAAACGGAGATTGTATCCGGATTAAGTTTAAATGCTGTTCCGGCCATGTACTGATTGCTGAAAGAGAGCTTAACTTTTGCTGAAACAGGAATTCGCCTGTTAGTCTGGCCTGGGAATTCAAAGTGAAGGGTATCGGCAGCAAGTGCCTCTATTTCCACTGTCTCGCCAAAATATTGAGAAAGCCTCTCTCTGATGTCTGTTGAAATCACAAAGAAACCATCCTTGCTCTTGTAGTCCTTTTTAAAATATTTTCTATCCAGCTGAAGTTTTATTAAATTTTCCTTCCCTGAATATCTGTGTTGGAGAATGTAGAATCCGCTTGATTTTCCCCTGAATACCAGCGACTCTTTTGATACGGCATCGGATGCCCTGCCGGCAATATCAGTAGTTACTTCTACTTTATAGTGAAGATAAATTGAGTAGTTTTCGGAAAGCTTATGTACTGACCATAGGATAAAAGCAAGAAAGAGACAGAACAAAAAGAGTAATAATTGCCTGCCCCTTTCATACGAGATGGAAAATCTCCTAAGCTTTATCATAAAGCCGGATTTATTTAGATTGAAGATCTGTAATATCTTTTACGATAGAAGATTTATCAACCTTGATTTTTACATTACTGTCTATTTCAACAAAGACATAGTTATCGGAAACCTCGACTATTTTTCCATAAATACCGCCTGCTGTGATAACTTTGTCTCCTTTGGCAAGAGAATTGCGAAACTTAACAAGTTCCTTCTGTTTCTTTTGTTGCGGACGAATCATAAAGAAATACATCACAACAAAAATGAGCCCCATCATTACAAGGAAACTCCAGTTGCCGGTGCCTGCACCTGCTCCTGCAGATTGTAAAATTACAAGAAAATTCATTTTAAAATATTTTAATTAATACAAAATTAGTTATTCCAACGAGCCTACCAAACCTCTTCCCTTTTTCTCTATCTTTCCTTCTGCTGTAAGACCTGCAATAATCTTATCGAGGATACCGTTCACAAAGACTTTGCTGTTTGGCGTACTGTAATACTTGGATAGCTCCACATACTCATTAATGGTTACTTTTACCGGTATGTCATGGAAAGTGACTGCCTCGGCTATGCCAAGCACAATTAAAGAAGTGTCGGTTGCGGCAAGCCTCTCCGGGTCCCAGTTATGGATATATCCGGCCATAATTTCCACATACTTGTTGTAGTTGATAAGCGCAGTTTCCAGCAATTTAAAAGCGTACTCCCTGTCGTCCTCCTTAAGGAAAACATCGGGGTGAACAAATTTTGATTTAGCCTTGAGAGAGCCAAGTTTTTTTGTAATTACATTTATTACAAATTCGAGGTCATCTATCCAGTATAGGGACAAATCTTCTAGTATTGCGTTAAGTTCTTCATTTTCGTCAAGTTCCTCTTCAAAAAACCGGATTAAGAGATTCCTGTCGTCCTCAAATGTATTCTCCTGAGCCGACATATAGTCCAGAAAATAGTCCTGAGCACTCATCGAAGTGTACAGTTTTTTAACCAGAGGAGCATAATCGTTCCAGTTAAGACCTCTTTTCTCGCAATATTTCAATAGTACATCGTCGGAATCAAGTTTTTCGATGATGCGATTCTCCAGGAATCTTCTGTTTGGGGCAACCTCTTCCGGGGTTGGCTGATATTTTTTAAGTCCCGTTTCAATCTTTGATTCTGCTATTTTTCTCATTGCCAGCGGCAGTGATAAAATAAAGAAGTAGAGATCCAGCGTTTTGCTACAACTGTTCAACAAATCGTCTACAGCGCCGGTGAGCGAATCCGAGCCGGAATTAATTCTGCTGAATAGAACCTTAAAAACCTTGACCCTGATTAATCTTCTGCTTATCATAAAATCTATAAATAATCTAATATTTTACAAAGATAGGTTTTTGTGCATAAAAAATAATTTTATCTTTGTGAAGGAAAATTAAAAATAACAAAAATGTACTTCGAAGATTTTGACACTACAGACCAACAGGAGCGAAATGGAGATGATGTTTTTTCTAAACCAATCAGAGCAGGTAAACGCACCTATTTTTTTGATGTTAAGGCAACTAAAAACAATGATTACTACCTGACAATTACAGAAAGCAAGAGAAGACTGGATCGTGACGGAAGGTTTGTATATGACAAACACAAGATTTTCTTGTACAAGGAAGATTTCGAGAAATTTTCACTTGGTCTCGAAGATATTATAAAATACATAAAGGAAAATGCTCCTCAGACCGGCGAAAAGCCATTCAGGGAAACTCCAGCCCCATCATTTTCAGACGTGAGCTTCGAAGAATTATAGAATATAGTACATATAACCAGAAAAATCTGCCTCAAAAGGGCAGATTTTTTTGTTTCGTCAAGAAGGCCACCCCTGGGGTTGTTTGGTACCCTGCTGATTATCAAAGAAATACCAAAAACACCAAAATAGCTATTATCTTGTATATAAGGCTTATACCAAATGACCCCAGGGGTCGCGGCAGTTTGTTTGATTGTGTATTTGCCTGTATGGGCGTTGCAGAGAGCATTTGGCACCTGCTTAGTGAGCAAAGCGTAAAGAAAAACAGTTAGCGGAAACCGGCGGCTAATTTGAACCGGCATAATCCGGTTCCCGCAAATGGTTCCGTCTAATCTGCAAGCGTAACTCAAAAAAGGAAGAGTCGGATATTCAATTCGGCTTATTTTTGGCTTTTGAAAATTATCTGTAAAATAATCCTATCGGGCATACTCGGCCGGACAAAGCGCAGCGGAGGAGGACGGACTTGCCCGATAGGATTATTTTATGATTATATAAAAGAAAAAAGTCAGCTGAAATATTCAACTGACTTCCTTTTTTGAGGTACCAAGCAGATTCGAACTGCTGTACACGGTTTTGCAGACCGCTGCCTAACCACTCGGCCATGGTACCGGTTAGGGCTGCAAATGTATGTAATATTTTTAATCCGGCAAAATTCAAGTATTGGCAATCGTACTCTTTTGCTTCAAATTGCTAATGAGAATCCCTCCGATTATCAGGAAAAGACCAACGACTGTAAGCACGCCTATTTTTTCTCCAAGAATGAAGTGAATCAGCAAAAGGGAGAGCAGCGGCGAAAGATATATCAATTGCGTTAATGTTACCCTGTTTGTAGCCAGTTTTAGCGCCTTGCTCCATAAAATGAATGTGATTCCCATTTCAAACATCCCGGCGTAGATTCCGGCCAGCAATGGCTTTAACGGGGGGAACTCCATTGGGGTGAACAAGGATACCACAACAAGATAGATTGTTCCAAAAAGGAAACTCACGAAAAGTTCAATAACAGAATCCTGCTTTTCGTTGATTTTCAACAGCCAGTATGTTGCCCATATTATTGTACTGGCAATTATGAGACCCAGCCCGAATACGGATAATTTCCCGGAAATATCTGCGGAGTTGTTCAATGAGAGCATTATAATTCCCGAAAAGCTCACCAACACGCCAGCCACCTGATTAAAGTGCAATTTCT
>JAGDMC010000202.1 GCA_017860395.1 Bacteroidota bacterium
CATGTATATTTCAACCATTCCCACCTTTTCGTCTCCCTCCTCGCCTATTGTAAAGGTTTTAATATTTACATTAGTTTTAATATCCTTCAATATTGTGTCAAGATTTTCAATGTTGTATTTCTGAAGTTTATTCTTCTCAACTGCCTTTTGGACACTGTTTTCAATCTCCTTTTTAGTATCGATGTTTAACTGTTTGGTCGAAAGAGCAGTTACTGCAACATTCAAATTTGAGTCAAGAGGAGATACCTCCACCATTGCATAATAACCGCTGTTTGCAAAGTCTTTTTTAAGTGCATCGATGTTTGCATTGGCATTAAACTCGTAATTAAATTCTTTTGAGTTTTTAAAGAAAGCCGCGCATACTGACGACTTGTCCACTACCAGAATTTTTTGTCCCTCTTCTCCGGACGAAAGTGTCATAATCAGAGAAGGCAGCACTACTAAAGCAGCAAAGAATATTGGAGTCAGGATTGTAAGAAAAATGAAAGATTTTTTCTTAACCCGGATTAAGAATTCTCTTGAAATTATAAGAAATAGTTTATCTGTTTTCATATCTCTGAATTAGCTCACTAACTTAATAAATATATCATTCATCCTTGGAATCAACTCTTTATATGAGACAATATCCACTTTTGTTATCAACTCTCCCAATACTTCGGAAGACTTTGATCCTTTGGTAACTTCTAAAACGGCCCTGCGGGCCCCTTTATGGTCCTCGTCCGAAACAAGGGTATAAAGAGAGTTGCTTACAACATTCACCTGAGAATCGGATCTGTAAAGAAGCTCAACTTCGTTTCTCCCGTGATCTCTGCGAATTTGCTCCAACCCGCCCGAAATAATCAGTTTTGACTTGTTAATGAGAGCAATATTGTCGCACAACTCTTCCACCGACTCCATGTTGTGCGTAGACAGAATTATTGTAGTACCGTTTGCCTTCATGTTGAGTATCTCATTTCTGATAATCTGAACATTTATCGGGTCAAATCCGCTGAAGGGCTCATCTAAAATGAGAAGCGCAGGTTTATGGAGAACGGTGATAATAAACTGGACCTTCTGTGCCATTCCTTTAGAAAGCTCCTCTACTTTTTTGTTCCACCATGCCTGAATGCCAAATTTTATAAACCACTGTTTAAGCTCCCTGTTTGCATCCGCATGACTAAGCCCCTTTAGACGGGCAAGGTACAGTGCCTGTTCGCCAACCTTCATTTTTTTATACAGCCCTCTCTCTTCGGGCAGATATCCTATATAGGCAATGTCCGATTGCTGGATTGGCTTTCCATTAAAAAAAACAGTGCCGGAATCGGGTACTGTAATTTGGTTTATTATTCGGATCAGGGTTGTCTTGCCTGCTCCGTTCGGTCCCAGCAGGCCAAACACAGTGGCTTTTGGAACCTCAATAGAGACGCTGTCAAGCGCAGTAAACTGGTTAAACTTTTTAACCACATTGTTACAGCTTATGATACTCATCCTCTGTTCAGGTATTAATGTATTATTGAATTTATTGTCTTAAGAAAACAAAGATAAATAAATCACACTCTTACTCAAGATAAAATTCCAGAATTTTGGCAATTTCTTCTTTTATGATTTTATTAACAACAAGTGCAGCAACTGTAACAACATCATTTTTTGTTGATTCTCTGAACTTTACAATTGCCCGGGCAATATATGCCCCTATATATGGATTTCTGGCGAGATCTTCTGCAGAGGCTTCTGACAGCTTAATCTTAACTACTTTTGACTTGTCTGCCCAGACCTTGTCACAAAAAACCGAGTACCTCTCTTTGTCAATTCCATAGATTTCCATTAGCTGTTCGCTTGACGCGAATCCGCCCAGTCTTGCCCTGTAGTCAATAATTTTCCCTGCAAAGTAAGGGCCAATTCCCGGAAGGGAAATCAAATCAATAGAGTCGGCGCTGTTAAGATCCATTATTTTCTTTACATACACAGTCTTTTGCACAGAAAGGGCATTACTGAGAGTATCTGCACTAAAAGCCGGTTTTACACTACTCTTTCCCTCGTCCGGAATTATAACAAAGTCTTTAATCCTGTTGTAATTCTCTTTCGTGAGCAGATAAATTTTTGACAAATCCTCACTCCGTTTGAATTTCCCCCCTTTACTCCGATAATTGATTATTACTCTTGCCTCTTTTTTCGACAGTCCAAGATTTAAAAGGCCATCCATTTCGATTGTATTCGGATCGAAATAAAACGGGGCCTTCTCTGTTGGGGAAGTTTCGGATTCAGTAACTGCGGCAAAGTTTCTGCTGCCATTGTCCGGCATCTGCTTTTCGCGTGACGGATTTTTTTCTTCTGCTTGTGCAGTACCCGGGCCGGTTTCATTTGCCGGAATATTCCCGTTCCCGCTTATTCTGTTGTATTCTTCAACACTGTTAAAAACAAACAGCCCGGCCTGAATAATAAGGACAATAAAAATAAGAATCACGACGCCTCTTGCGTGTGATTTTGTGACTTTCCCTCTCCCCTTCATCTCTCTCTCCCTCCTGAAAATTTTAATTGATTTTAATCTTTTGACTTACCCCCCACAACCAGAACAATCTCTCCTTTGGGCTCATGTTTCGTGTACCATTCTGCCAGTTCTGTAACCGTTCCCCTCCTGTTCTCCTCGTAAAACTTGGTCAGTTCCCTTGAGACAGATGCCTCTCTTTCCGGACCAAAATATTCTGCAAGCTGCAACAGCGTTTTAACCAGCCTGTACGGAGACTCATAAAATATCATGGTCCTTGGCTCCGTGCTAAGTTCTTTCAATTTGGTCTGCCGCCCCTTCTTCAAGGGGAGAAACCCTTCAAAGCAAAAGCGGTCAAGAGGAAATGCAGAGTTAACCAGAGCAGGGACAAATGCTGTTGCCCCCGGAAGGGTCTCGACATCAATTCCTCTATCTTTGCATACTCTGGTCAAAAGAAATCCGGGGTCCGAAATTCCGGGTGTGCCGGCATCTGAAATCAGTGCGATATTTATTCCGGATTCAATTCTGTCGGCAACGCCTTCAACGCTCCTGTGCTCATTGAATTTATGATGGGACTCCATCCTTGTTTTGATGTCGTACTTTTTTAGCAGAACCGAACTTGTTCGTGTGTCTTCGGCAAGTATTAAATCCACCTCTCCAAGAATCCTTAAGGCACGAAGTGTGATATCCTCAAGATTCCCTATCGGAGTGGGTATGATATACAATTTAGACATCGTACCTTCTTCTCATAATCATCAGAAACCGGTATACTCCGTTTGAATCTTCCTCCCACTCGGGAAACGCTCCCCTTATGTAATCCACCGCCTCGTCAAGAGTGTACATTTCATTAAGCCTCTCTATGCTGAGCCTGTACTGCTCCTCATCGTCGTTGAAAAGTTCTTTTATAAAAAACAGCTTATCATTGAGGGTTATTGCGCTGCGGATATCTGATACCTTTGGGCCGGGCATATCTGTTTTCCACGAATGGAGCGAACCTCTGGCGGCATCAAGAATCGGAAGCTTATCATCAAACAGTTCAATCTCCTCACCCTCGTCATCTGAAAATAGTTTACAGCTTTTTTGGGCGATTGCGGAATATTCGGTATAAATGATTTTGAAACGTTAAGCTGAACGTCTGCAAATGCTCTTTTGAGTTCGGCAAATGCAAGACTGAGTTTCTTAATCTCTTCGTCACGGGCATTAAGGAGATTGTCTACTGGCAGCGGTTTGTCCTGTTCGGCCTTTATAGTATTGAATTTTGCCCTGATTGTATCAAGTGAAATAAAAATCTCTTCCCATTTTAGCGGTGAAATAACTCTGGAACTTTCCAGAGTGTCAAGATCTTGTATTAACCCCGAAATAATTATTCTAATTTCGGCAACTTTATTATTATTTAGCATTCGAACTTTTTATCTTTGTATAGATACAAAAG
>JAGDMC010000203.1 GCA_017860395.1 Bacteroidota bacterium
GATAAATTCATAGCTTTGATCATAAATCATTCCACATTTTCAAAATACTTAACAAGATCAATCGAATAAATAAAAAATCAATATCCCGATTTTTCATCATTCACAAATTGATTGTAGGACAAATACTTGTAACTCCCCTTTCGCATATTGAAGAACAACAATTCGGGCAGACTCATTAATACTCCGGTTGCTCCGGATTTTAGATTTTTACCGTAATCAAACGGCCAGCTTAAAAAGCCAAATATACTTTGGCCAATACCCGCAGCAGTATTGAATATCCCAAAAATTGGCCTTAAAACCAGGTTGTCATCGGTAAAAAAAACAAAAAAAGCATCGTCCGGATTATAGGTGTACAAAGTGCTGGTGAAAGTATTTGATTCACGCAGGGTGACCATCAATCCATTATTCCGAGCATAAAGTTTTTCTAATTGTTGCCCACGGTAGGAACTTAATACTGCACTTGTCGTCACCTTATACTGCTCTTGTACCGATTGAAAAGACACAAAAGGAATAAAATTATAAGATGCTGAAATGTTGCCGCCCAGTCGTTTCATGGACTCCCTCATTAGCAGTTCGTCTTGTTTCGATGGGTCGACACCCGCTTTGTTCTGCTGTAATAAAGCCTGATCAATTGTTCTAAATAGCTCAGTAACACAATTGCGGGTTATCAAATCATACCGGTAATGTTCTGCCAATTCCTGAAGAAATTTATTTTCATAGTTATCCAGCTCTTTTAACGCTGTTTTTAATTGTTGCTGGGTTAATTCGGGAACAATCCAGTCTGGCACACTAATACTTTTAGTTGGCAGAGCATTTTCACCAATGTACCGGATACTCTTATGATGCCTGCCTTTGAGTAATTCAAAATACCGGTTCGCTGACATTTCCAGTTTGCTATAATTGGATTCTGTAAGGCCATCAGGGTTTAGCAATGCTTTCCGGGTCTGTATCAGATTGTTCAGTGAATCTTTAATTTGCACTTGCATTTCTTCTGCGTATTGAGCAACTTGATCAGCGCTAACCCATTCACTATCCATGGCAAAATCGTCAATAAATACCCATTGCCCCAACTGCAATGAAAGGTCGACCGCAATAAACCGGGCCATATTCACTAATAAAGCATAGCCCCAATCTGGTCGCCCGGAATTGACCGACTTTAACAGGCTTAAGATCTGTTGATCTCGTAATCTCTCCAATACTGCCTTTTCTTCCGGAGTCATCGCATCATGCGTTACCACGAAAGCGTCAGGACGTAACGGCTGCCCCTCAGCCAGTACTTTTATAGCGATTAATCCCGTTAAATAATCTGCATAAGTATCAGCAAATGAATTAATTGCAGGAGGAAAGTTTTCTTTCGACAAAATCGACTTAACGGCAGACCAACGGCTGGGCGTTAATGTCTTAATATCGGTTGTGATTTGTTTCTGGCGATGCATCAGATAATCTTGACCATAGTGTTGCTCGATTTTCTTTCGCAACATTTCGATAGTATGCGACGATTGAGATTGCACACCCTTTACGTTTCTTATGTTTTCGTCCTTTTTTTGACTATCCAATTCCTGTTCGGCATAAAAAAGTCCGGCACCCTTTAATTGTAAAACAACAGAAAAATCGGCATCCAGAAAGGCATCATCGGCGCTTAGTTTATATAACAATCGTCGCAACAGAACACGATCTTTATGTAAATCGTTCAGTTGTTTAAACTGTTGATCTTGTGCCAGAAACTGCAACTTAAAATGCTCTTTGAGCAAATTAAAAGTCTCATCGGACACCTCAACATGGATCAGATGAATACGCCGGTTTTGCAAAAAGCGATATAGAAAATGAAATTCCGGTTTATCCTGCCTGAGCAGTCGAATTAATCCGGAATCATGATGTTGATAATGATAAGTTTCATCTCCGAATTGTATGGCGCTATGCCCACCGCTGGAATTACCTTCATTCGCTTCCACATAAAGATATTCAAACGATGCTGCCGAAACCGGAGCTGAGCATAGAAATAAAGCTATAAAAGCAGTATTTATGAAAACAGGCTTCAAGCTAAAGCGCATGATTAACAGGCAGCACCATTGAACTCTTTTATTTAACGAGCAATATATTAAAGCGACTGGATTCTAGTTTTCGGACTCATAACCGTCCTGAATTTCTTCCATTTTTTTGGAATCTCCCCTAGCAAAATTCTTTTTGTAAGTTTCATAAGCGACGCCTTCCACATTAGCTCTTTTCAATCCTTTTCCGATACCCGTATAGGTCAATGAATCCTGATCCCAGTTAGTAACGCCTTCTTTTGCAGCAACATCGCTTAACCCCTTGACGAAAGTATTGTAATCCGCATTGGCCGGGGAAGATTTAACAAAAGCCATCGTATAATCAGCAACTGCATTTAGGAATTTTTTGCTCTTTCCAGAAACTGAAGATGGACTACTAACAATGGAACTTGTCGAGTCTGAAATGCTTTTTGAACTATATGAAAAGGAACAGCCGCCTATAACAGACACTGTGCAACAAAGCGCCGTATAAAATAGTGTGTATTTTAAGTAACTCGAATATAAATGCATAATTTTTCCTGCAAAATTGAAAGAATGCAAAGGTCATGCCCCAAAGTGGCTAAGTTACCCTCGCCATTTTAAATATCAGAATTGTTCCTGATTCTACAAGGATAGGTTAATATCCTATTCCACCTGCGCCACGCCTGATTCTTCTCTGGCGGTCCAAATTCGATAATGAACTTCAAAATCATTTGGAACATAGACAACGACAGGTAATTTGCTATTGTAGCGCAACAAGCCCTCATTTGACCGAACCTGTACAAATGCTTCTTGTTCGTTCTTGTCTGGAGGACAGGCCATCAGTGTTGACGCAGGCCCCGTCACCGATTTGAGGATAAAGTAAGGAAACCCCCAACCTTCTGCAATTTTTTCAATCAACTGTCCACCAAACCAGTGACGATTACAGTCCACTTTGAGAGTTTTCCCAATGATTATTTCAAGTTTATTGTTATCTTCATTAGTTAGAGGTTGTAGATGGATAACCATTCGTTTATAACCCTCCTCCGCGGGAGGATAAGGTTTCATTATGTCAGTAGCAGCAAAAACATGAGAACTGAACAGTAAAATAACGCTGATCACAAGAAGTTTGGTATACGGGCGCATGATAATAGATCCTCTTTGATTTAATTTGCTTCGAATATTTAATGTTAGATATTCCAGATTTTTCGCACGGATTAAACTATTCAAACTATGGCCCAAAACATGAACGATATCAATAGAATAGCTTTTTCGCCTGATACAGCTTGCAAGAATGAATCTCCTGATTGTGTTCATGCTTTAGAGATGACGCTAGTTTAGATGTTCTGGTTTTATCAAGTTAATAAAAACGTACACCCACGCATCAGCAAAACTGGAACACCACCTGCGAAAGTCCAGTTATTGTTAATAATAACTAACCATTATTATCTATGTCTCTTTTTTCCTGGGGCTCTAATTAAAAAAGTAAAGTAAAATAATAAATTTTATAAAGCCTCACTTCGTAAATC
>JAGDMC010000204.1 GCA_017860395.1 Bacteroidota bacterium
AGCTCTTCTCCTTTTTGAACATGGTCGCCCTCCTTTACAGTAAAGGAAGTAACAACTCCGGGTATAACTGATTTGATTTCCTGAAGGTCCGGTTTTTTCCAAACTTTCCGGTTCCTGTACTTTGTTGTATAGGTGGTCTTGTATTTGCGGGCATCCGGGAAAATCTGAAGAATTTCAAAATTCTGTTCGTTTCCCGATATGTCGGTATGAGAAATGTGCTTACCCTTATGGCTTTTGGCTTTTTTCTCTTCAAGCCTCTTAGCTTTTTCTTCGTGTTTCATTATTCTCTCCTTGAGTTTTTTCTCTCTCTTCTGTTCACGCTCCTCAACCTTCAGCCGTTTTTCGACTAAAGCCCTTTTTTCTTCCATTTTCATAATAGTTTATTTATATGTTAAAATGGTGGAATTCCGTGCTTTTTCTTAGGCCTTTTAACCTCTTTGTTAAGAGAGACTTCAAGTGAATGAATAAGGAATTTCCTGGTATCTACAGGCTCAATTACAGAGTCAATATAACCTTTTGCTGCTGCAACATAAGGATTGGCAAACTTTTGTTTGTACTCCTCAACTTTTTGTTTGCGCATTGCCTCCGGATCTTCGGCCTCCATTATCTCTTTGCGGAAAATAATATTGGCTGCTCCTTCCGGCCCCATAACTGCTATTTCGGCAGTTGGCCATGCAAATACAAAATCGGCCCTAAGGTGACGGGAGTTCATGGCAATGTATCCTCCACCATAAGCTTTTCTTAGAATTACAGTAACTTTTGGAACCGTTGCCTCGCTATATGCATAAAGCAGTTTTGCTCCGTGGCGTATAACACCTGCATGTTCCTGGTCCACGCCCGGAAGGTATCCCGGCATATCCTCAAGTGTTACTATAGGAATTTCAAAGGCATCGCAATAGCGTATGAATCTTGCGGCTTTGTCCGACGAGTCGCAGTCAAGCACACCTGCAAGTACAAGCGGCTGATTGGCAACAAAACCTACTGTTCTTCCGTTTATGCGGCCGTATCCTATTACAATGTTTGCGGCCCACATCTCCTGAACCTCAAAGAATTCGGAAGAGTCAGTCACTGCACGTATCACGTCTCTTACGTCGTATGGCTTTGTCGGGTCAACAGGAACAATTTTGTCAATTTTAAATTTTTTGTCCGGCTCGGCAACTTTGCCTTTTTCACATCTTGCCTCGTTATGTGCCGGGATGTAATCGAGCAGGGTTTTAATTTGCTGGAAACACTCTGCCTCGCTGTTTGCAAAGAAGTGTGCATTCCCTGTTATTTCGCTGTGAACTCTTGCTCCGCCCAGAGCCTCCATATCTATCTCCTCGCCAAGTACCGATTTTATTACCTCTGGGCCTGTAATGAACATCTTGGAAATCTTGTCAACTACAAATACGTAGTCGGTGAGCGCCGGAGAATAAACTGCTCCGCCGGCACACGGGCCAAGGATAACCGAAAGCTGCGGAATAACGCCGCTTGCCATTGTGTTTCTGAAAAATATCTCACCATAACCGGCGAGTGAATTAACGCCCTCCTGAATACGCGCTCCGCCTGAGTCGTTAATCCCGATTAAAGGAATCCTCATTCTTAGCGCATAGTCCATTATTTTGGTGATTTTTCTGGCATGCATCATACCCAGCGAACCTCCGGCAACAGTAAAGTCCTGCGCATATATTGCGACAGGCTTCCCGTTTATAGTTCCGGTTCCAATAACAACTCCGTCTCCTGCAAGATCTTTACCCTCCATTCCAAAACCTCTTGCTTCGTGCTCGATAAAGAGGTCATACTCGTAAAATGATCCCGGGTCCAGAAGTTGATTGATTCTCTCGCGTGCAGGAAGCTTTCCCATTGCTATCTGTTTGGCAATTGCCGAAGCACCGCCTCCCTGTACAGCTTTGGCTGTTCTCTCCTGCAGTTCAGAGATTTTTCTGCTTAATAAACTCATAGAATTTTATTTTAGTACTCACAAAAATATGAAAATATTTTAATTCACAAATTTTGATAATTATTCACTACATTTGTAGGATAATCTGATATTAATAATCTAATCAATAGTACTATATGTCACTTTCATTCGTCGATCGCCACAATGGTCCCCGTGAGCACGAGGTCTCAGAAATGCTCAATGTTTTAGGGATAAAAAGTTTGGAAGAACTTGTAAAACAAACTGTTCCGTCCGATATCCTTTTGGATAAGCCACTCGCTCTGGAAAAAGCAATGAGCGAATACGAATATTTGGCAAAACTAAAGGCAATCGCCTCTAAAAACAGTAATTTCCGGTCACTTATAGGCCAGGGTTTTTACGGCACGGCTACTCTTCCTGTGATTGTTCGCAATATTTTTGAAAACCCGAGCTGGTACACTTCTTATACCCCGTATCAGGCAGAAATTTCGCAGGGTCGTCTTGAGGCTTTGCTCAATTTCCAGACAATGGTGTCCGATCTTACCGGATTCAAAATGGCAAACTCATCTATGCTGGACGATTCCACTGCAGCCGGCGAAGCGGTGAGAATGATGTATGAACTCCGCTCCCGTGATGCTGTTAAAGCAGGCAAAAACAAGGTGTTTGTAGATTCAAGTATTTTCGCACAGGTTTTGGCTGTAATCCAGACCCGTTCGGAGGTTTTGGGCATCGAGGTTGTTGTTGCGGAATTTGAAGGATTCGAATTTGACGAAAAATATTTTGGAGCAGTTTTGCAATACCCTGCAGCAAATGGCGAAATACGCGACTACTCTGCTTTCTGCGAAAAGGCACACTTAAAGGGAATTCTTGTAACTGCGGTTACCGATCTTCTTGCGCTGGCACTTCTAAAAGAGCCTGCCGCCTGGGGAGCTGACATTGCAGTCGGAAGTGCCCAGAGGTTCGGACTCCCAATGGGATTCGGCGGACCTACTGCAGGATTCATGGCAACACGCGACGAGTACAAGCGCAATATGCCGGGAAGGCTCATCGGCGTTTCTGTGGACAGGCTGGGAAAACCGGCACTCCGCATGGCTCTTCAGACAAGGGAGCAGCACATCAAACGCGAAAAGGCAACTTCAAATATCTGTACTGCAACAGCTCTTATGGCTTCTATGACCGGTATGTATGCTGTATATCACGGACCGGAAGGAATTAAGTCAATTGCAAGAAATGCTTTTGTTTATGCAGGCGCAGTAGCCGGCGAATTAAAGAAAGCAGGCTTTAAGCTTACAACCGACAAATTCTTTGACACAATTGAAATTAATGGCGTTAATGCCGACGACATAAAGAAAAAAGCAGAGGAAAAAGGATTCAATTTCTTCTATCCTTGCAGCAAATCGGTAAGAATCAGTTTTGACGAGGTTTCAAACTGCGAAGAGGCTTCAAAGATTCTTGAGATTTTTGGCCTGAAAAACATTGAATGCCCTGGAGCTCCAAAAGGAGAAATCTTCATGGCGCGCCAGACTCCTTATCTCACAGCAGAGGTTTTCAACAAATACCACTCGGAAACCGAAATGATGAGGTACATCAAGAAA
>JAGDMC010000205.1 GCA_017860395.1 Bacteroidota bacterium
CTCAGCTGCGCTTCTGTCCTGCGATCTTGATATCTGGCGGCCGGAAACACCGCTCATAACAACACTTGCTGTTCTTGTTGCCTGCACCATTGCAATTTCGGAATTCATTCTCTTTACCGAAGAGACAACTATTTCATTCAGCTGTGTCGCCGACTCCTCCATCACTATGTCAAATTCATTTTTCCCGGGTTTGATTTCCATATCGGGCAGGGAAATTGTTTTATAGGATATACAGGCTATCTCCATAGTATGAGTTCCTGCCGGAATATTTTCAATCGAATAATTTCCTTCAGGATTTGTGGATGCCCCTTTTTTCAGGTTCTTAAAATAGATTGTTGCTCCAATAACAGGTTCTCCTGTTGTTTTGTCTACCACAACTCCTTTAAGTGCATTTTGTGCAGTAGTAATTTGTGCTGTCCCAAAGAAAAGAACCGCAACAAATAATAGTCTGAGAATTTTTTTCACTTTTTTCCTTTTTTGTTTCCGAAGGCAAAAGTATTCTTCAACTGTTACGGGGTTAAGACAAAATAATTAAGAATTTATTACGAAAGGGAACCTAAAATATGTTATTTTGCAATCATAAATTACTTTTGCACCATGGAAAAAAAGAGAATCCTTGTTGTGGACGATGAAGAGGATCTTTGTGAGATTCTCCGGTTTAACCTCAATAGTGCAGGTTATTTAACAGATGTAGCCTTTTCGGCCGAAGAGGCTTTTGCAAAACTTAAGAACAATTACGATTTGCTCCTTCTGGATGTCATGCTTGGGGGAATAACCGGGTTCAAGCTTGCAGAACTCATCCGGGAAGAGTACCACGACAATGTCCCGATCATTTTCATAACTGCAAGAGACAGTGTGGACGACAAACTTAAAGGATTTAACACCGGAGCAGATGACTATATTCTAAAACCATTTTCGGTAAAAGAGGTTGTTGCCCGGGTTCAGGCCGTTTTGAGCAGAACCGAGTTCAGGAAAAGAAGCGAAACAGAACGGATTGAAAAGGAGAAAAATCTGGAAAAAGCAAAGAAAAGTGAAAACGAGCTTCTGGTTTTCTCGGATATGGTTATAAACTCCGAAACAAAACAGCTGAGCATCCACGGCCGCAATATAAAGCTCACCAAAAAAGAGTTCGAGATACTTTACATGCTTGCCGTTGAACCGCAAAAAATATTTTCGAGGGCTCATATACTTGATCTTGTATGGAAAAATGAAGCATATGTACTTGACAGAACTGTCGATGTTCATATTGCAAGACTTAGAAAAAAACTGGGGGAATACTCAGGATGCATTGTGAACAGGTCGGGCTACGGATATTGCTTTGAAACGAATGGAAAGAATTAAAAAGGTCAGCTACAAATATCAGGTTCTAATATACTTCTCACTGCTCCTAACTGCAGTGACACTGGGCTTTTCATATCTGTTCATGCAGAGGGAGAGGGAATTTAAAATGGAGAGGCTCACCTATACAATGATTCCATATACCGATTTGGTTTATAACAACCTTTCCCGTGACAGTTCATATCTCAATCCTGACTCTGCTGCACACAGGATGTCGTCAATTCTCCCGCTTATTCCGGAACAAATGAGAATAACAGTTCTCACTCCGGATGCATGGGTTATCTTTGACAACCTCCAGTTAAATGAATCAATCAAGGAAAATCACCTGAACCGCCCGGAACTTATTGAGGCTAAAAAAGAGGGGTACGGGTCGGAATTAAGATATTCCAATACCCTAAAAGCAGAATACCTCTATTATGCAAAACGATATCCAAAACTATATGTGAGGGCTGCGCTGGACTACAACTCTTCTGTGTTGCCGGTAATTGTGAGCAGTAACCGTTATATGGTTGTTATTCTCATTCTGTTTCTTTCCGTAGTCCTTGTCCTGATATTTATTACAAAGAAAATAAGCCGGCCGGTTTCGGCCCTGCGTGAATTTATCGATATCGTTAAAAACGGACGGGGAGATTTTAACAACATATCCTTTCCTAACAACGAACTTGGCGAGGTGGGCGAGGAAATTGTAAAGACATTCCGGCAACTGGATGAAACAAAAAAATACAAACAGGAACTCACGCACAATGTTGCGCACGAACTTAAAACACCTGTAACAGGCATACGCGGATATCTTGAAACCCTGCTTCAGCAAGAGAATATTGATAAGGACCAGAGCAGATTCTTTCTCGAAAGAGCTTATGCACAAACACTTCGTCTGTCATCAATTATTAATGATATTTCAATATTAAATAAGATTGAGGAGTCGCCGGATAAGTTCGATATTGAACCGGTAAACATACGCCAGTGCCTGCTTGAAATTGAGTCCGACCTTGCATTCAAACTGGAGGAGAAAAAGATTGTTTTCTCCAACAAAGTGGATGAAAATATCATTGTTAAAGGAAGCAGCTTCCTTATCTATTCATTATTCAAAAACCTCATTGACAACTCTATCGAGCACGGAGGCGAAAAAATAGAAATTTGCACAGAGAGCAAAGGATGCGACAGCAAGTTTGCCTATTTCAGCTATTACGACACAGGCAAAGGCGTTAGTGAAGAGCATCTGGACAGGATTTTCGAACGATTTTACAGAGTTGAAAAGAGCCGCAGCCGCAAAAGCGGAGGTTCCGGTCTTGGCCTTTCAATTGTAAAAAATGCAATTAAGCTGCAAAAAGGGAGCGTAACTGTATCGAACCGCCCGGGAGGAGGGCTCAAATTTGAAATTGCACTTGCGTTGGAAGTATAGACCTAATGTACAGAAATTCCTATGAGGTGCATAAACTCCTCTCTGGTCTTGATATCTTTTAGAAAAGCACCTGTAAATGCAGAGGTTGTTGTAACCGAATTCAATTTTTGGACACCCCTTATCTGCATGCACATATGCGAAGCTTCGATAACAACGGCAACTCCCAGCGGATTTAGTGTATTCTGAATACAGTCTCTTATCTGAACAGTCAGTCTCTCCTGTACCTGAAGGCGTCTGGAGTATGCTTCAACAACTCTGGCCACCTTACTCAGCCCCGTAATGTATCCGTTAGGAATATATGCAACATGTGCCTTGCCGTAAAACGGGAGCAGATGGTGTTCGCAAAGAGAGTAAAGTTCTATATCCTTCACAAGGACTATCTGCTGATACTCTTCCTTAAACTTTGCAGAATTAAGTATCGCTGCAGGGTCCACCTGATATCCCTGAGTGAGAAACTGCATCGATTTTGCAACTCTTTCCGGAGTCTTTTCCAGCCCTTCGCGGCTGGTATCCTCCTCTATTAAATTCAATATATTCTTGTAATTAGCAGCAAGTTGTTGAGTAATATCTTCGTCGTACTGCTCTATCTTTGTATATGCCATAATAATTAACTAATTTCGTGCAATATTACAAAAAAAATAGATTACCAGATGAGAATACTCATTACCGCAGCTGAGGAAGAGGAACTTATTACTGCCCGTCAGGCATTCAACTCTCTTTCCAAAAGTGAGCAGTACGGGCTCGA